>NZ_JBHUSF010000278.1:0-12493 GCF_042673295.1 Rhodococcus sp. NPDC057014 | reverse complement strand
GCCATGAACGCACCCTCGGCGGCCCGATCTCTACCCTGGGTCGATACGCGCCGGCCGGTCACTCAGTCGACCGTCTCCCCCTCGCCCTCGTCTTCGCGGGCCTTCTTCGCGGCCTCGCGCATCTCGATGCCGTCGGACACCCAGTCGCCGATCTCCCGGGTGACGTCCCGGACGGCACCCGCGATGATCGTCGCGATCTGGCCCACGTGCGTGGCCGCCGACTCCGTCAACTCCTGCACGGTGTCCTTGCGCCGCTCGAACTTCCCCACCATGTGTTTCGCCTCTCAGGCTGCAGTCTTCTGCCGCTCGACGATAACACCGGGAGGGGTGTCGGACGAGACGAGACCGGGCGGCAGTGCGAACCTGAAGATCTTCGCCCACACGGAGCCGATCTGCTTGAAGAATCCGCCGGTGTTGTAGGGCAGGCCGTGCTTCTCGCACAGCGCCTTCACGACGGGAGCCATCTCCGGGTACCGGTGAGCGGGCAGATCCGGGAACAGGTGATGCTCGATCTGGTGTGACAGGTTGCCGGACATGATGTGGAACAGCGGGCTTCCCTCGATGTTCGCGCTGCCGAGCATCTGCCGGACGTACCATTCGCCGCGGGTTTCCTCCGCGGTCTCGTCCTCGGTGAAACTCTGCACGCCGGTGGGGAAATGGCCGCAGAAGATGATGGAGTACGCCCACACGTTGCGGATCAGGTTGGCAGTCACGTTGCCGAGCAGGGTGGGGACGAACAGCGGCCCGGTCAGCGCCGGGAAGATCACGTAGTCCTTGAGCACCTGCCTGCCCGCCTTGCGCCACCAGCCCTTCAGCAGCGGCTTGACGTCGCGCCACTTCCGCTTGCCCTGGATCACGTTCTCCGCTTCCAGGTCGTGCATCATGACGCCCCACTCGAACAGCATCATCAGCAGGAACGCGTAGACCGGGTTCCCCAGGTAGTAGGGGTTCCACTTCTGCGCCTCGTCGATCCGCAGGATGCCGTAGCCGATGTCCCGGTCGCGGCCCAGGATGTTGGTGTACGTGTGGTGCATGTAGTTGTGGGAATGCTTCCACTGATCGGCCGGGCAGACGGTGTCCCATTCGAACACCCGGGAGTTCAGGCCGGGTTCACGCATCCAGTCGTACTGACCGTGCATGACGTTGTGGCCGATCTCCATGTTGTCGAGAATTTTCGACACGCCGAGGGCGCCGACACCGGCGATCCAGGCCGGTGGGAAGAAGCCGAGGTACATCAGGCCGCGGCCTGCGACCTCGAATCCCCTCTGCGCCTTGATGATCTTGTAGATGTACTCGCGGTCCTCGGCGCCGAGGTCCGCGACCGTCCGGTCGCGGAGGGCGTCCAGTTCCCTGCCGATCTCGTCGACCTGGTCGTGGCTGAGCACCACCGGGGCGGCGTTGCGGGAACCGTCGGTGCCGCCGACGAACGGGAGGAACGAGAGTGAGAGTCCAAACATGTCGGTCTCCAAACGTTGATGTCGGGTGAAAGTCAGAGGTCGAGGGCGACATCGCCGACCGGGACCGAGACGCACAGCTGAATCGCCTTGTCCGGGTCGGTGTCGGTGTCGCCGGTGCGGACGTTCCTGGTGCACCCCGATGTCTTCACCGTGGTGCAGGAGAAGCAGATACCCATTCGGCAGCCGTACTCCGGATGGAGTCCGGCGGCTTCGGCCTGTTCGAGCAGCGTCGCACCGGAGTTGTCCGCGGTGACGCCGCTGGCGGTGAAGGACACCGCGCCGCCGGCCTCCCCCTCCACCGGGGCTGCGGCGGGAGCGAACTCCTCGGTGTGGAGACGGTCCTCGATGCCGAGTTCGCGGTACACCTCCCGGACGCCGCGCATCAGTCCGGGCGGGCCGCACAGAAACGTCTCCGCGTCGGCGTACCAGGGCGCGACCGCGTCGAGGTGCTCCTGACCGAAGAACCCGTGCAGGTGCCCGCCCGCCTCCTGATCGGTGTAGGCCAGCACGAGGGAGACGTTGGCGTTGGCGACCGCGAGTGCGCGCAATTCGTCGAGGTACGCGACGTCGTTTTCGGTGTACGCGTAGTGCAGAAAAGTGATGCTTCCGACGTGTTCCTCGTCGACGAGGGTGCGCAGCATCGACAGAACCGGGGTGATTCCGCTGCCTCCGCTCACCAGCAGCAGCCGGCGCGGACGAGGAGACGGAAGGGTGAATTCGCCCGCGGCCTGAGACAGGTCGAGCACGAGTCCGGGGCGCGCCTGCGCGTGCAGGTACTGCGAGACGAGCCCGTCCGGATGCGCCTTGATCGTCAACTCGACGTGTCCGTCGGTGGACGACTGTGCATTGGCAGGCGAGTAGCAGCGGGTGTGCCGAACCCCGTCGATCACGACCCCCACCTGCACGAACTGGCCCGCACGGAATCCGCGCCACTGGCGGGTGGGGCGCAGCGTGAGCGTGACGGTGTCGGCGGTGGAGCGCCGGACCTCGACGACCTCGGCGCGGAGGTCGCGCACGGTGACCATCGGATTGACGAGTTCGAGGTAGCGGTCGAGCTGGTGCGGAGTGGCCATCGCCTCGAACAACGACAGCAGCGAGAACCTGCGTCCCTCCGCCGGACGACTGGTGTGGGCAACTGACACGTCGGCCTCCTCCATTTGAGTGCACGGTTGTACACTGACAATAGTGTGACAGAGGGAGACAGGAACTTGTCAATCACAATGTGACCGCACGCACACTCGGGGCGGGGATCGGATACGCATGCCGGACGACGAACGCGAACACCCGGAGGTGGTGGCGGCGCTCTCCCCCGCGAATACACTCACTGCCGTGAGTCAGTCGACCGGCGCCGAACCCGAGAGCAGGGCAGCGCGGAAGGAGCGCACGAGGAAGGCCCTCCTCGACGGCACGCTCGAACTGATGGCGGACCGCAGTTTCGCCGGCGTGAGCCTGCGCGAGATCGCCCGCACCGCGGGAATCGTGCCCACCGCGTTCTACCGCCATTTCGCGTCCATCGAGGAACTCGGCGTGGTGCTCGTCGAGGAGGGCATGCGGATTCTGCGGCAGATGCTGCGCGACGCCCGGCGTACCCCGAGCACCAAGAGTGCAGGCGCGTCGCTCGACATCCTCGTGCGGCAGGTCCGCACCCACGAGGCGCAGTTCCGCTTCCTCAGCCGCGAACGCTACGGCGGGGTGCCGGAGATTCGCCGGGCGATCGCGACCGAGATGACACTGTTCGTCAGCGAACTCACGGTCGATCTGTCCCGCATCGACGGCCTGCAGACCTGGGACCACGACGATCTGGAGATGGCGGCCGACCTCATCGTGTCCACCATGTTCGCGGTCGTCGTCGATCTGCTCGAGGCCGATCGTCCCGGAAGCCGAAGCGAGGCCGAGGTCGTCGCGCGCGCCGAGCGGCAATTGCGCCTGATCATGCTCGGCATGAGCGGGTGGAATCCCGGAAAGAAGTAGGCCGCCCGCCGTACGGTGGGGGCATGTTGTCGACCTCGGAACACGCGCACGTCACCGTCGGCGACCTGACGTTCGACGTCACGATCAGCGGTCCGGACGACGGGGCCCCCATCGTTCTGCTGCACGGGTTCCCGGAGAGCGCCGCGTCCTGGGCCCCCGTGAGCGCTCTGCTGAACGAGTCCGGTCTGCGGACGTACGCACCGAACCAGCGCGGCTACTCACCCGGCGCGCGTCCCGACGGTGTCGAGTCCTACCGGATCGACCACCTCGTCGCCGATGTTGTAGGGCTGCTGGACGCCCTCGACATCGACACCGCGCATCTCGTCGGCCACGACTGGGGCGCCGCCGTGGCGTGGATCGTCGCGGCGCGGCACCCCGACCGGATCACCTCGCTCACCACCGTCTCGGTGCCCCATCCCGCCGCGTTCGGCTGGGCGTTGCGCGAGGACGCCGACCAGAAGGAACGCTCCTCCTACATCCGCCTCCTGAGAACGGAGGGCAAGGCCGAACGGGTCCTGCTCCGCGACGACGCGCAGGCGCTGCGCGCGATGTTCGGCGACGTTGTCGCGCCGGAACTCGTCGACGAGCACGTCGCACTGCTCGGCGAACCGGAAGCGCTGACCGCCGCGCTGAACTGGTACCGGGCGATGACGAGCGACTTCGCGGAGACACCCGCCGTCACCGTTCCCACGGCCTACGTCTGGAGCACCGGCGACATCGCAATGGGTCGCGCGGCGGCCGAGCGGTGCGGCGACTTCGTCGATGCGCCGTACGAGTTCGTCGTCCTGGACGGCGCCACGCACTGGATTCCCGAGGAGTGCCCGGAGGCACTCGCGAAGGCGATCCTCGATCGCGCTCGGGCGGCTGGATAATCGGCAGTTCCCCTCCCCGGCGGCGACACGTCTGGTGTGATGGCACTACTCGTCTCGTGCACCGTGGGAGGGCACCATGAGTGGCATCGCAATCCTTCTGGTCGGCGCGGTTCTGTGCTTCGCCGGTGTCGGTTCACTGCACGTCGCCGTTCTCGCCTCCGGATTCGGCCTCGGCTGGCTCGTGTCCGACCTGCTGTCGCTGTCGCTCGGAACGACATTCCTGGTCGCGGCGATCGGTGCGGTCGTGGTGTGGGCGGCCACCACTCTGGTCTTCAAGTTCGCCGCATTCTTCATCGGGATCATCGCGGGCGCAGTGATCGGAGCGAAGCTCAGTCGCGTTCTGCAACCGGATGACGCCAGCTGGATCCTGAGCGGAATCGTGATCGTTGCGCTCGCCGTCGCCTGCGGGTTCGTCGCCGACCGGTACCGGGCGCGGGCACTGCTGTGGCTCACGGCACTCGGCGGGGCCAGCTTGGTGCTGACCGGGCTCGGCCTGGCCATCCCCCCGCTACGTTTCTTGGAGGATCCGAACGAGGGCACCCAGCAGTTCTTCGCCACGCTGATCTGGATTGCCGTGGCGGCGGGGGGCTGGCTGACGCAGCGGCGGCTGTTCCCGGAGAAGCTCCGGATCGACGACAATCGCGCGCGGCGCTAGTCGCGCTCGGGCGCCTTCACCACCGTCATCGCGGCGAGCCCGATCGCGAGCACGATCACCAGGCCGATGATTCCGGCCCGGTCCGCCGCGAACCACCAGGCGAACAACCCGAACAGGGTGGGCGAGAGGAACGACACCGCGCGACCGGTGGTCGCGTACAGGCCGAACATCTGCCCCTCCCGGCCGGGCGGTGTGATCCTGGCCAGGAACGTGCGCGCCGACGACTGCGCGGGACCGACGAACAGGCACAGCAGCAGTCCGAAGATCCAGAACATGGCCGGCCCGGACACCCCCATCAGAACGAGACCGACGACGATCATCGCGATCAGGGACGCCATGATGACGGTTTTCGGGCCGATCCGGTCGTCGAACCGGCCTGCGGTGAGCGCGCCGAGTGCGGAGACGACGTTGGCGGCGACACCGAACAGCAGCACGTCCCCGGCGCTGATGCCGTAGACGTTGACGGCGAGGACTGCGCCGAACGTGAAGACACCGGCCAGTCCGTCGCGGAACAGCGCGCTCGCCACCAGGAAGTACACGGTGCGCCGGTCGGCGGCCCAGAGGTCGCGCAGATCACGCCACAACACTCGGTACGACTCGACGAAACCGGCCTTGTCCGCGCCCGGGTCCGCGTGCGGACGGGCCAGCTCGGGGACCTTCAGCAGCACGGGGATTGCGAAGACCGCGAACCAGACGGCGGCCAGCAGCGCCACCATCCGGATGTTCAGGCCGCCGTCGGTGGTGAGCCCGAGGAATCCGCGAGTGTCGCCGTCCCCGGCGATGAAACCGAAGTAGCACAGCAGCAGGAGCACGATTCCACCGAAATAACCCATCGCCCAGCCGAACCCGGACACCCGGCCGATGTTCGCCGGCGTGGACACCTGCCTGAGCATCGCGTTGTACGGGACGCCGGCCAGTTCGAAGATCACCGAACCCGCAGCGAGTAACACCAGCCCGAGCCACAGGTACTGATAGGAGTCGCGGACCAGGACCATCGCCGCCATGCACCCGACCGTCGCGAAGGTGAGAACACCGAGCGCCCACTTGCGTCGTCCCGCGGCGTCGAATCGCTGCCCGGTGACGGGGGCGAGCACCGCGATGAGGAAGCCCGCGATGCCGAGCGACCACCCCAGCCACGTGCTCGCGGAGATCGACCCCGGCAGGTCCTCCCCCACGGCGTCCGTCAGGTACACGGAGAAGACGAACGTGAGGATCACGGCGTTGAAGGCCGCCGAACCCCAGTCCCACAGCCCCCACGCGACAACCTGTCTGCGCGTCGCGGCCCCGCCGATCCCGGCCGGCGGACGAACGTCGGTGCTCATGCCCGCGAGCCTATGCGAGTGACCGGTGAGTTCGTGCGGTCTGACGCGACGAGCGTCCCGTTCGGACGGAAGAACTAAGTGTGCACTCAGTTGCATACGCACCTCGTTGCATACATACTTCGGTTCGTGGCACTCGAACATGCGCTCCTCGTCTCCCTGACCGAGCACTCCGGCTCGGGGTACGAATTGGCGCGCCGGTTCGACAAGTCCATCGGCTTCTTCCAGAGCGCCACCCACCAGCAGATCTACCGCGTCCTCAAACGCATGGACGAGGCCGGCTGGGTCGACGCCGAGGTGGTGGCGCAGGACGGCCGACCCGACAAGAAGGTGTACCGGGTCAGTGCGGCCGGAAGCGCGGAACTCGCGCGATGGATCGCCGAACCCACCGAGCCCAACCACCTCCGCAACGAGCTGGCAGTGAAGATCCGCGCCGCTCGACACGGTGACGTCGCCGCACTCACGGCCGAGGTCGCCCGTCACCGCGACGGCCACGCCGCCCGGCTCGAGGTCTACCGCATGATCGAAAAACGCGACTTTCCCGCACCGGACCAACTCTCCGGCGCAGCCCTGCACCAGTACCTCGTCCTGCGCGGCGGAATCCGCGTCGAGGAGGGGTTCGCCGACTGGTGCCAAGAAGTACTCGACGCGCTCTCACAATAAGGACACGCCGCCAATGACACAGTTTCCCCAGCTGCTCGCCCCCCTCGACCTAGGCTTCACGACGCTGAAGAACCGGGTGATCATGGGCTCCATCCACACCGGACTCGAGGACCGCGCCAAGGACGTCCCCCGGCTGGCGGAGTACTTCGCCGAGCGCGCCCGCGGAGGGGTCGCGCTGATCGTCACCGGCGGGTACGCGCCCAACCGGACGGGCTGGCTGTTGCCGTTCGGCGCGAAGCTCACCAACCGTGTCGAGGCCCGCAGGCACCGCGCGATCACGAAGGCGGTGCACGACGAGGGCGGCAAGATCGCCCTGCAGATCCTGCACGCAGGCCGGTACAGCTACCAGCCGTTCAGTGTCTCCGCCTCGTCGATCAAGGCCCCGATCAACCCGTTCCGGCCCCGCAAACTCACCGGCCGCGGCGTCCGCAGGCAGATCCACGACTTCGTTCGCTGCGCGCGCCTCGCGCAGGAGGCGAACTACGACGGCGTCGAGATCATGGGCGGCGAAGGCTACTTCGTCAACCAGTTCCTGTGCGAGCGCACCAACAAGCGCACCGACGAGTGGGGTGGGACTCCCGAGAACCGCCGCCGGATGGCCGTCGAGATCGTCCGCCGCACGCGCACGGCGGTGGGCCCGGACTTCATCATCATCTTCCGCCTGTCCATGGCCGACCTCGTGGAAGGCGGTCAGACCTGGGACGAGATCGTCGCGCTGGCACAGGAAGTGGAGGCGGCGGGCGCAACCGTCATCAACACCGACATCGGCTGGCACGAATCGCGTGTCCCCACGATCGTGACATCGGTGCCTCGGGCCGCGTTCGCCGACATCACCGGCAAACTCGAGAAGCACGTGAGCATCCCCGTGGCCGCGTCGAACCGGATCAACATGCCGGAGGTCGCGGAGGAGATCCTGACCCGCGGTGACGCAAAGCTGATCTCGATGGCACGCCCGATGCTCGCCGACCCCGACTGGGTGCGGAAGGCGGAGGCAGGCACCCCCGACGAGATCAACACGTGCATCGCCTGCAACCAGGCCTGCCTCGACCACGCCTTCGTCCGCAAGCACGTGTCGTGCCTGCTGAATCCGCGGGCAGGCAGGGAGACGGAACTGACGCTCTCCCCCACCCGGACCGCGAAGCGGGTCGCCGTCGTCGGCGCGGGCCCCGCCGGACTGTCCGCGGCGCTCGGTCTGGCCCAGCGCGGCCATGCAGTGACCCTGTTCGAGGCGGATTCGGAGATCGGCGGCCAGTTCGGCATCGCCCGCAAGATTCCCGGCAAGGAGGAGTTCGCGGAGACCATCCGGTACTACAACCGCCAGCTGCCGCTCGCGGGTGTCGACGTCCGGCTCGACACCCGCGTCACCGCCGCCGAGCTGGTCGGCACGTACGACGAGGTGATCGTCGCGACCGGTGTGACGCCGCGCGTCCCGTCGATTCCGGGGATCGACCACCCGAAGGTGCTCACGTATCCGGAGGTCGTGCGGGGCGGCAAGCCCGTCGGACGGTCGGTCGCGGTGATCGGGGCCGGCGGCATCGGCGTCGACGTCAGTGAGTTCCTCACCCACGAGCACTCCCCGACTCTCGACCTGAAGGAATGGAAGCAGGAGTGGGGTGTCACCGAACCCGAGGCCGCGGCGGGCGCCCTCACCACCCCCATTCCCGAACCGTCGCCGCGTGAGGTGTACCTGCTGCAACGCAAGAGCGGCCGGATCGGCGCGGGACTCGCGAAGACCACCGGCTGGGTCCACCGGGCGGCGCTGAAGAGCAAGGGTGTCCAGGAGCTGTCCGGGGTCAACTACGAGCGCATCGACGACGACGGCCTGCACATCACGTTCGGCGCCAAGCGGGAAAAGCCCCGCACCCTCGCCGTCGACAACGTCGTGATCTGCGCGGGTCAGGAATCGGTGCGTGACCTCGTCGACGACCTGACCGTCGCCGGCGTCACCACCCACGTCATCGGCGGCGCGGACGTCGCCGCGGAACTCGACGCCAAGCGCGCCATCGAGCAGGGCACCCGGCTCGCGGCCCGCATCTGACGCACTACGCTGCTGTCCGTGAGCTTGCCGAACCCCACCCCCAGTGCCCGCGCCGTCGTGACCGGCGCCTCGTCCGGAATCGGCGAGGCGCTGGCCACCGATCTGGCCTCCCGGGGCCACTCCCTGATTCTCGTCGCGCGCCGCGGCGAGGTGATGGAGTCGCTCGCCGGGACCCTTCGCGAGAAGTACGGCGTCGAGGTCGACGTGCACGCGTGCGACCTGTCCGATCGGGACGCGCGGGCCGCACTCGTCGCCGATCTGGCGGGCCGTGAGGTCAGCGTCTTGTGCAACAACGCGGGTATCGCCACGTTCGGCCCCGTCGCCGGACTCGACCCCGCGTACGAGCGGGCCCAGGTGGAACTCAACGCCGTTGCGGTGCACGACCTCACCCTCGCGGTGCTGCCCGGGATGATCGAACGCGGGTCCGGCGCCATCCTCATGGTCGGCTCCGCGGCGGGCAACATGCCCATCCCCCACAACGCCACCTACGCCGCCAGCAAGGCGTTCGTCAACACATTCTCCGAATCGCTGCGCGGCGAACTCAAGGGGACGGGAGTGAACGTCACCCTGCTCGCCCCCGGCCCGGTGCGCACCGAGGAGCCCGATCCGGCGGACGCATCGATCGTCGACAGGCTGGTGCCCGACTTCCTGTGGATCTCCAGCGAATACACCGCCAAGGTGTCGCTCGACGGCCTGGCAGACAACAAGATGCGCGTCGTCCCCGGCATCATCAGCAAGGCCATGTCCGTTGCCGGGCAGTACACTCCACGCGCGGTGGTCGCGCCGATCGTCGGGACGTTCTACAAGAAGCTGGGCAGTTAGCCGGTCACCGCGTGCGTCGTCGCCCCGTGCCGAAGATGCTGCGGGAGATCTCGCGGCCCGCGGCCGACGCGGCCGAGCGGAGGAAGCTCTTCACCGCGGAGCTCCCGAGGATCTGCTCGGCCATGTTCGGCCCCTCCGCCTGCGCGGGCGCCGGCGGCGGCAGATCGGGCAGCGGAGGCAGGTCGAGGCCCGGTTCCGCGGCCGGCGCCCCGGCGACCTTGGCCGTCAGCTTCTCGTACGCCGACTCCCGGTCGACGGTCTGCCCGTACTTCGCATACAGCGGGCTCGACGACGCCGCAGCCGTGATCGCGTCGGTGCCGATGGTGTCCATCAGCGAGCGGGGAGGCCGAATCCTCGTCCATGCCACCGGCGTCGGCGCGCCCCGTTCCGACAGAACCGTCACGATCGCCTCGCCGGTCCCCAGTGATATGAGGGCCTTCTCGAGGTCGTAGTTCTCGGTGGTCGGGTACGTCCGTACCGTTCTGGTCAACGCCTTCTGGTCGTCGGGCGTGAACGCGCGCAGCGCGTGCTGGATTCGGGCACCGAGTTGCGACAGCACCGCGTTCGGGACGTCCGTCGGCAACTGCGTGCAGAAGAACACGCCCACGCCCTTGGAGCGGATGAGCTTCACGGTCTGTTCCACCTGCTGCAGGAACGCTTTCGACGCGTCCGCGAACAGCAGGTATGCCTCGTCGAAGATGAAGACGAGCTTGGGTTTGTCGAGATCGCCTTCCTCGGGCAGGGTCTGGAACAGATCCGCCAGCACCCACATCAGGAAGGTGGAGAACAGTGCCGGGCGCGCGGCCCGGGCACCCAACTCGAACAACGTGACCACACCCGTGCCGTCGATCACCCGGAGCAGATCCTCGGTCTCGAGTTCGGGTTCCCCGAAGAACGTGTCGCCGCCGTCGGCTTCGAGAGCGACGAGGGCCCTGAGGATCACACCGGCCGTGGCCGGGGACACGCCGCCGATGCCCTTCAGATCGGCCTTGCCCTCGTCGCTGGTGAGATGCGCGATGACCGATCGCAGATCCTTCAGATCGAGCAGCGCGAGCCCCTGGACATCGGCCCAGTGGAAGATCAGCCCCAGCGTGGACTCCTGAGTCTCGTTGAGCCCGAGCACCTTGGCGAGCAGGATCGGCCCGAACGCGGTGATGGTCGCGCGGACGGGGATACCCAGGCCTTCCGTTCCCAGCGAGAGGAACTCGACGGGGGATCCCGCGGGCCGCCACTGGTCGTCGCCGGTCTCGGCCGCCCGGGCAGTGATCTTGCCGGTGGCCTCGCCAGGCCGCGACAGACCCGACAGGTCACCCTTCACGTCGGCCATCACCACGGGAACCCCCGCAGCCGACAACTGCTCGGCAATACCCTGCAGCGTCTTCGTCTTTCCCGTCCCGGTGGCGCCGGCGACGAGTCCGTGCCGATTGATCGTCGCCAGGGGAATGCGCACGCGGGCCGCCGGATCCACGGCGCCGCCCAGAACCACGGTTCCCAGTTCCAACGCCGCACCCTCCGAGGAGTACCCGGCCGCGATGTCCGCCGCAGCACCGGACGGGGCGGCGGCACTTGCAGGAGCACTGTTCTCCGCAGCCTCCGCGTCCCGGGCCTCCTGCTCCGCAGCCTCCGCCGCTGCCGCTGCCTCCGCCGCCACCCTGGCCGCCTCGGCCGCTGCGGCCCTCGCTGCCGCCGCCCTCTCCGCCGGGGTGGAGGTCGCGTCGCCGTCCTGCGATTGCCAGGTCATCCAAGCCCTCCTCGGATCACACACATCGGGAGAAAGTGTCCACCGCAGACCTTATCCCGTCACACACGTGACTACTGTGTTCCTGGTGCAGGACAAACTTGTGTGGATCGATTGTGAAATGACCGGGCTCCGCCTCGGTACCGACAAGCTGATCGAGATCGCGGCTCTGGTCACGGACAGCGAGTTGAACGTGCTCGGTGAGGGTGTCGACATCGTCATCCACACCGACGACGACGCGCTCGCGGCGATGCCCGACGTGGTGACCAAGATGCACGAGAACTCGGGGCTGACCGACGAGGTCCGCAAGTCCACGGTCACCCTCGCCGAGGCCGAGCAGCAGGTGCTCGCGTACATCCGCGAACACGTGCCGGTCGCCGGGACGGCACCGCTCGCCGGCAACTCGATCGCGACGGACCGCGGGTTCATCGCCCGCGACATGCCGGATCTCGACACCTACCTGCACTACCGCATGATCGACGTCAGCTCCATCAAGGAACTGTCCCGGCGCTGGTACCCGCGGATCTACTTCGGTCAGCCCGAAAAGGGTCTCGCCCACCGCGCCCTGGCCGACATCAAGGAGTCGATCCGGGAGTTGAAGTACTACCGCAAGACGGCGTTCGTGTCCGAGCCCGGACCGTCTACCAGCGACATCGCCGCAGTTGTCGAGGAACTCGGGCCCGCCTGAGATACCGATTGGCTTCTCGGGCACCGGACGCGCTAGTATCTTCCTCGCCGAAGTTACTGCCCCCGGGCGGTGCCTGAAGCACATGGTGAGTGTAGTTCAGTTGGTAGAGCACCAGGTTGTGATCCTGGCTGTCGCGGGTTCGAGTCCCGTCACTCACCCTTCTCGGTACAGAGGGCCCGGTTCCGTAGTGATACGGAACCCGGCCCTTCCCCCAGGGCGCGCCGGGGGCCGTCAGGGCCCGGCCGAGGGCCCCGCCCCGGGCCATTCTCG
>NZ_JBHUSF010000277.1:0-12529 GCF_042673295.1 Rhodococcus sp. NPDC057014 | reverse complement strand
GCGGCACAGCGCAAAACGGTGACGATGGTGCCTTCCACCAGGTAGCTCACGGCGTCCGTCACCAGGTTGGTGGCCATCAGCAGCCCCGTGCGGACAGTCCGGGTGTCGACGGCGGACGCGACGGCCGCTTCCGCGACTCCCCGCAGCACCTGCGACAGGATCACCCCGGAGTTCCCGCGCGCGCCGGCGACCGCACCCCGCGCCAGGGCGATCGCGACCTGGCGGACGTCCTTGGTGCCGCCGTCGGCGCCTGCGTACTCGTCGATCGCACCGAGCGCCGCCCGCATCGTGAACAACAGGTTGGTGCCGGTGTCCGAGTCCGGGATCGGAAAGACGTTGAGGCTGTTGATCTCCTCGCACCGCCGTTCCAGTCCCGCGACGGCGGTCCGCGCCCACAACTCGAGGACTCGACCGTCCATCGGGAGCTCAGGGGCCACTGTCGTCCTCTCCGGCCGGGGAATGGTGAAGGTGCCGTCAGACTAGTCGGGGGACGGTGATCGGGCCCGCGGTCCGAGCCGTTCGGCACCGGGTTTGGCCATTCCCCACTCGAGCGGCTACTCTTGCACGGTTGCCTCGTTAAGGGCGCACTTGCTGTGCCCTGTCTCCACGAGGCCAGCAAATTTCACAGTTCACTATCTTGAAGGAGTTCGCGACTATGGCTGCCGTCTGCGACGTATGCGCCAAGGGGCCCGGCTTCGGTAAGTCGGTCTCGCACTCGCACCGGCGTACCAACCGTCGCTGGAACCCGAACATTCAGACTGTTCGTGCCGAGGTTGCCCCCGGAAACACCCGGAAGGTCAACGTCTGCACGTCCTGCCTGAAGGCTGGAAAGGTTGCTCGGGGCTGACCCGACGCTGCGTGCGATGTCACTGCGCCCCCGACACTTCGGTGTCGGGGGCGCAGTTCTTTTCTGTCACGACTGCGGCCCGATTCGGCATCGTCGCAGCGCATCGGGGCACGACGGGCACCGGCAGGCGCCCACGTAGGGTGCAACGGTGACTTCTCTCGATGGATTCAGCAAAGTACAGCTCGAAGACGGCGTCCTGCGCGTCACGATCGCGACGGCGGAGAACGGCACCTCGCTGGACGGCGAGGGTTTGGTGCAGGGTGCCCGCGCACTCGTGGCGGTCGGTGACCGGATCGGCAGCGTCCTTCTCGTCGGTGAGGGCCCGAACTTCTGCGCAGGCGGCAACGTCCACGCCTTCGCGTCCGCACCGGTGCGCAGCGAGTGCGTCGCCGAGGTGGCGGGTGTGTTCCACGACTTCGTTCGGGCGCTCGACGCCGTGACCGTTCCGGTGATCGCCGGTGTCCACGGCTGGGCGGCGGGCGCCGGCATGAGCCTCGTCTGCCTCACGGACGTCGCGATCGGCGGCCCCGGCACCAAGCTGCGCCCCGCCTACCCGTCGATCGGCTACACGCCGGACGGCGGCATGTCCTGGACGCTGCCGCGCATCGTCGGCGACGCCCGTGCGCGGGAGATACTGATCACCGACGCCGTTCTCAGCGGTGACGAGGCCGTGCGCCTCGGCATCCTCAGCCGCCTCGTCGGCGACGACGTCGTCCAGGACGAGGCGCTCCGGCTCGCCCGCACCCTCGCCGCCGGCCCGACGTCGTCGTACTCGGGGATCAAGGCACTGGTGCGCGATTCGCGGTCTCGCACGCTCGCCGAGCAACTCGACGCGGAGGCCGAGTCGATCGCCGCGGCGGCCGACAGCCCGGTGGGACGCGAGGGCGTCGACGCGTTCGTGGAGAAGAGGCGTGCCGATTTCGCGTCGGTGATGGAACCGCACGACTGACGGTCTCGTCCGGCGGCTTACGGCAGCTGCCAGTTCACCGGTTCCGCGCCCAGGCTGTCGAGGAGTTCGTTCGCGCGGCTGAACGGCCGCGAGCCGAAGAATCCGCGCGACGCGGACAGCGGTGAGGGGTGCGCCGACTCGATCGTCGGAACGTCACCGAGCATCGGTTTCAGGGTGGACGCGTCCCGGCCCCACAGAATCGCGACGAGGGGTTCGGGGCGCGCCACGAGAGCGCGAATGGCCTGTTCGGTGACCGCCTCCCAGCCCTTCTTCCGGTGCGAGGCAGGAAGTCCGGGCTGCACGGTGAGGACCCTGTTCAGCAGGAGCACGCCCTGCCGGGACCACGGGGTGAGGTCGCCGGTGGTCGGCGTCTGGTAGCCGAGGTCCTTGCTGTACTCGGTGAAGATGTTGCCGAGACTGCGCGGCACCGGCTTCACCTCCGGCGCGACCGAGAAGCTGAGACCGACGGCGTGACCGGGTGTGGGGTACGGATCCTGCCCCACGATCAGGACCTTGACCTCGGAGAACGGGTGGGTGAACGCCCTCAGGACGTTCTCCCCGGCGGGGAGGTACTCACGACCGTCGGCGATTTCCGCGCGCAGAAACGCGCCCATCTCCGTGATCCGTCCGGACACCGGCTCGAGCGCCTCGGCCCATCCGGCCTCGACCAGGTCCGACAGCGGCGCCGCCATCAGTCGAGCCTGCGCAGTGACTCGCGGTAGTAGGCCGCATTGGCGGCGTACATCTTCACGTTCCTGTCGAGGTGCCCTTCGGGGACCTCGTAGCCCTGCCGGATCTTCGCGGGGACGCCGAGCGCCATGCTCCTCGGCGGAACCTCGAACTTGAACGGGACGACGGCGCCTGCTCCGACGATCGACCCTTCGCCGATGACCGAACCGTTGAGCACGATCGAACCGGACGCGATCAGGCAGTGGTCGCCGATCGTCGATCCCTCGATGTGCGCCGCGTGGCCGACGACGCACCCCGAGCCGATGACGGTCGGATCGAACACCGTGCAGTGGATCACGGTGCCGTCCTGGATGTTGGTGTCGGTGCCGACGGTGATGGTGCCGTAGTCGGCGCGGAGCACGGCCTGCGGCCACACCGAGGTTCCCGCCGCCAGGGTCACGTTTCCGATCACCACGGCGTCGGGGTGGACGTAGGCGTCCGGATGGATGTCGGGTTCGCGGTCCCCGAGCGCGTAGATAGCCATGCGTGCAACCTATACCGCGAAACTCTGCCAGCCGCCGGCCCCCGGCCAGGTCTCGCCGTCGACCGAGATGCCGGACCCGTCGTGGACGACGCCGATCCGGGTCCACCCCGCCGGGAGCGGGACGTCGCCGGGGAAGGTGGCGGCGAAGCCGTGGTCCTCTCCCCCGGTGAGCACCCATTCCCAGGGGTCGGCGCCGAGCCCCTTCGCCGCCGACACCAGGTCGGGCGACACGGTCACGCCGGATCGGGTGAGCGACATCCCGACTCCGGAGGCGTCGCAGATGTGGCCGAGATCGGCGAGCAGCCCGTCGGAGATGTCGGTCATCGCGTGAGCACCGCCGTCGGCGGCCGCCCGGGCCGCGGCGTACGGCGGGGTGGGGACACGGTGCGCGGCGAGAAGGTCCGGGAAATCCGTGGATCCGCCGAGCAGCAGTGCGAGACCGGCCGCCGATCGGCCGAGTTCCCCGGCCACCGCGACCACGTCACCCGGCCGCGCGCCCGACCGCCGGATCGGGCTCCTTCCGCCCAGATCGCCGAGGACGGTGACGGAAATCACGATCTGGGCGGCCTGCACCAGATCCCCGCCCACGACGCCGGCTCCGAGTTCCTCGGCGCTCTCCCCGATCGCCGCGGAGATGCCGTCCGCCACGTCGATCGGCGTGTCCGGCGGCAGGCCGAGGGACACCAGGAACGCTGTCGGTCGCGCTCCCATCGCCGCGACGTCGGCGGCGTTCTGGGCCACCGCCTTGCGACCGATGTCTCGCGGCGAAGACCAGTCGAGCCGAAAATGCCTGTCCTGCACCAGCATGTCGGCGGACACCGCCACCCGGCCGTCGGCCGCCCGGACGAGGGCGGCGTCGTCTCCGGGACCGATCAGGGTAGTCGGGGGCTGCACACGGCCCCCCACCGCGCGGCCGATGACGGCGAATTCGCCGACGTCGGCGACGGTGAGGGTCGGAGTCGGGTCCGGGGAATCCGTCGGTGTGATGGTGTGCCTCCAGGCGCGCCGTAGTGTCGGGTGACCCGCGCGACGGCTGTGGGTCCGGTCGACGGAATGTGCGCCTGCGGTACCTTTTAGCTGTTGCCGGGACTACTCGGCACGTGACCGATCAGCGCGCCGAAGCACCCGCGACTCTACCGAGACACCTGCGGGGCGGAACAGGGAAGGGCCGGAGCGAGAGTGCAAGCGTTCATCCTGATCCAGACCGAAGTCGGCAAGGCTGCGGCGATCGCGACCGAGATCGCGAAGATCACCGGAGTGCGGACCGCCGAGGACGTGCTCGGACCGTACGACGTCATCGTGCGGGTGTCCGCCGACGACGTCGCTCCGGTGGTCAAGGAGATCCGTGAGGTCGCCGGCATCACCCGCACCCTCACCTGCGACGTCCCCGAAAAGTCTGCGAACAAGAACTGAGTATGTCCGATCTCGAACCCGAACAGAACGCATCCGACGGCACTTCCGGCCCGGCTCCCGCGGAGCGACGGAATCCGGCGCTCATCGCGACGGCCGTGGCGCTTCCCATTGCCCTGATCATCGGCATCGTCGTCGCCGCGGTGTTCGCCGGACGGAACCCGGTCAAGGAACCGGTGTCGCTGGGGCCCGTGCCCGCGCCTGCGTCCGGCTCCCCGGAGTGCGCCGCCCTGATGGCGGGCCTCCCCGACGCGCTCGGCGACTACACCCGGGCGGAACTCACCGAACCTGCACCCGAGGCGACCGCCGCGTGGCAGCCGACCGAGGGCGAACCGCTCGTGCTGCGGTGCGGCCTGGACCGTCCCGCCGAGTTCGATCAGGCGTCACCGTTGCAGGTGATCGACGGGGTGCAGTGGTTCGAGATCTCCGGTGCGAGCGCCGGAATCGACGCGAGCAGCTATTTCGCCGTCGATCGCGGCGTGTACGTCGGACTCACCGTTCCCACGGGTGTGGGCCCGACGCCGCTCCAGGACATCTCCGGCGCGGTGTCGCAGGCGCTGCCGCAGAAGCCCCTCGATCCGGCACCGGTCGCGAATCCCTGAGCGCCGGACCGCCGTGTCGCTACCGAAGGCCGGTGCCCCGTGCGAGGGCGGTGTCGACGAGCGTCGAGACGAGGGTGCCGTAGTCGACGCCCACCGCGTCCCACATGCGCGGGTACATCGAGATCGACGTGAATCCCGGCATCGTGTTGATCTCGTTGATCACCGGGCCGTCCTCGGTGACGAAGAAGTCGACGCGCGCGAGTCCCTGACAGTCGAGCGCGGAGAATGCTCGCACGGCGAGTTCGCGGATCTGGTCGCTGACCGCGTCCTCGAGTTTCGCGGGCACGTCGAACTCGCACACGTCGTCGAGGTATTTGCTGTCGAAGTCGTAGAACGCTTCGTCGTCGCCGGCGCCTTCCGGCATCCGGATCTCGGCGATCACGCTGGCCCGCACTTCGCCGTCCGGGAACTCGAGCACTCCGCACTCGACCTCGCGGCCGGCGATCCCCGACTCGACGATCACCTTGGGATCGTGCTTGCGGGCGTGGGCGATGGCGTCGTCGAGTGTGGCCCACTCGGCCACCCGGGTGATGCCGATGGACGACCCGCCGCGGGCCGGTTTCACGAACACCGGGAGCTGGAGGCGCGACTTCTGTTCGTCGGTCAGCGTGGCGGTGCCGGGACGCAGGACGACCTGGAACCCGATCGGCAGGCCTTCCGCGGCGAGCAGTTTCTTCGTGAATTCCTTGTCCATGCCTGCCGCGCTCGCCAGCACGCCGGGACCGACGTACGGGACACCGGCGAGTTCGAGGAGGCCCTGGATGGTGCCGTCCTCGCCGTAGGCGCCGTGCAGGACGGGGAAGACGACGTCGACGGACGCCAGGATCTTGCCCGCTTCGCCGTCGTCGAGGGCGACGAGATCGCCGGATCGCGTCGGGTCGGCGGTGAGCGCCAGTGCGGACCCGTCGGCGTCGACGCTGGGCAGCGCCCGGCCGCGGATGGACAGCGTCTCGGGGTCGGTGGAGCCGAGAACCCACGAACCCTCGGTGGTGATGCCGATCGGCACAACCTCGTACCGTTCCGGGTCGAGATTCCTCAGGACGCTTCCGGCCGACACACAGGACACGGAATGCTCGTTGCTGCGGCCACCGAAGATGACGGCTACCCGGGTACGCGGTTTACTCACGACACAAACCGTACCGTCGCCGTGACCCACTCACCGCACCCACCTCTCCTCACGTTTTCTTCGACGACCTCAGGACACGACGGGCGGCACGCACGTCACAATGCGGACAGTGCACTCTCGAGATCGGCGACGAGGTCGTCGGTGTCCTCGATTCCGCACGAGAGCCGCACGAATCCGTCGGGCACGGGGTCGCCCCATCGGGCTCGGCGGTCGGCGCTGGTGTGGATGCCGCCGAAACTCGTCGCCGGTACGAGCAGGTCGCTGCCTGCCACGAGTCGGTGGAACTGTTCGGCGGAGTCCACCTCGAACGTCACCAGGCCGCCGAACCGGCGCATCTGCCCGGCGGCGACGGCGTGCGCAGGGTCGCCTGGGAGCCCCGGGTACCGGACGTGGTGGGCAGCCGGGTGCGTCTCCAGCAGTGCCGCGATCGCCAGGGCGTTGGCGCATTGCCTCTCGAATCGCAGCCCCGCCGTTCCGAGGCTCCGGTGGGCGAGCCACGTCTCGAACGGGCCCAGCACCGTGCCCGACAGCGCCCGCTCGCGTTCCATCCCGGCCAGGAAGTCGGCGTCCGACGCGGCGATGTATCCCATGAGCAGATCGCTGTGACCGCTCAAAGTCTTTGTGCCGCTGGCGACTACTACGTCCGCACCCAGCTCGAGTGGTTGCTGGCCGAGCGGGGTGGCGGTCGTGTTGTCCACCACGAGAACGGCGCCCGCGTTCGCGCACTGCTCGGACACGGCCCTCAGATCCACCACGTCCAGGGACGGGTTGGCGGGGGTCTCGGCCACCACGACCGTCGTCCCCTCGGCGGAGGCCAGCAGTGCGGCGGCCTCCTCGCCGGCCATGTCGGCGGTCCGCAGTTCGTGCACGGTGATGCCCATCGGCTCCAGACGTTCCCGCGCGTACGCGCGCACCTGGTAGTAACCGTCGGACGGCACGACGACGGTGTCGCCGGCGGTGAGCAGACTCCGCAGCACGACGGTGATCGCCGACATCCCGGAGCCGACGACGAGCGCGCCCGCGGCGCCCTCGAGCGCCGCCAGTGCCGACTCGAGATCGCGCCAGCCCGGGTTGGAGGCCCGTGCGTAGGTGTCGGATTCACTCCCCTCGTCCGCGCTCAGCTGGAAGGGCGCCGCGAAGACCGGACCCCTCTGCATCGGCGAACCGGGAACTTTTTCTGCTGCAACGGCTTTGACGCAGCGGGTCGAATCTCCACTCACGTGTCACTCCGGCTTCGTGCGGCGGCCGAGCAGCTGACCGATCGCGTCCTGCACCACGAGACCCTCGTGGCACACCCGGTGCACGGCGTCGGTCAGCGGCATCTCGACGTCGTAACTGGCCGCCAGGGCACGCACCGAGGAGCACGATTTGACACCCTCGGCGACCTGACCGTGGGTGGCCGCCTGCGCGCTCTCGATCGATCCGCCCTGACCGAGACGCTCCCCGAACGACCGGTTCCGGGACAGGGGCGACGTGCACGTGGCGACCAGATCGCCCACCCCGGCGAGACCCGCAAGGGTGGCGGGTTTCGCACCGAGCGCAACTCCGAGCCGGATGATCTCGGCGAGACCGCGAGTGATGATGCTCGCAATCGTGTTCTCTCCCAATCCGATTCCCGATGCCATTCCGCAGGCGAGGGCGATGACGTTCTTGCAGGCGCCGCCGATCTCGCAGCCGATGACGTCCGAATTCGTGTACGGCCGGAAGTACCCGGTGGCCGAGGCCTTCTGCAGTTCCAGCGCCCGCGTCGAATCCGTGCACGCGACGACCGTGGCCGCCGGCTGGCCGATCGCGATCTCCCGGGCCAGATTGGGCCCGGACAGCACGGCGACGCGCCCCGGATCCGCCCCGGTGACCTGGATGATCACCTGACTCATCCGCATGAGGGTTCCGGTTTCGATGCCCTTGGCGAGATTCAGCATGGTCGCGTTCGCGGGGATCATCGGACTCCACACCTGCAAGTTGTCGCGCAGGGACTGCGACGGCACCGCGAGGACCACGATGTCGGCGCCGTCGAGCGCGGCCCGCGCGTCGTCGGTGGCGGTCAACGACGGCGGCAGGGCGATGCCCGGCAGGTAGTCCTCGTTCTCGTGCCGCGACACGATCGATTCGGCGACCTCGGCGCGTCGCGCCCACATGGTGACATCGGTCCCGGCGTCGGCCAGGACCTTCGCAAATGCAGTCCCCCATGAACCCGCTCCCAGTACCGCAGCCTTGCTCACACAGCCCCCTCGTCGTTCGTTACCCGATGCGTCGCCCACAGTATTGCCGATGCCGAGGTCGGGCGCCGCCCCGCTACCGAACTCGTTCGCTGCTCAGCCGCGACCCGGGCGTCCGGCGCACCCCCACGCGCGGGCTGGCAAGATATCCGCATGAGCACAGCGACCCGATCCGTGACGCCCCGCGCGCACGTACTCGTCGCGGTGAAGGAACTCCACGCGGCCAAGACACGGCTTTCGGGTGTCTTCGACACGGACGACCGCACCGGACTGGTGCTGTCGATGCTGCGCGACACCCTGGCTGTCGTCAGCGACGTCGCGACGGTCGTCGGTGTCACCGTGGTCACGCCGGATCCGGCGGTGGCCCGGCTCGCCCGCAGCGTCGGCGCCCACGTCTACGCCGATCCCGCCCCCGTCGCCGCCGACAATCTGCCGGAGGGGGCCGGCATCGAGCGCGGACTCAACGCGGCGCTGGCCGCCGCCGCCGAGCACGTGCGTCGCAACGAGAGCGGAGTCGACGTCGTTGCACTGCAGGCCGACCTTCCGTCGCTGCGCGGCGGCGAATTCGGCGAAGCACTCGCCGCGGCGAGAACCGGCGGCAGGTCGGTGGTCGTCGATCATCACGGCACCGGAACGGCCGCGCTGTTCTCCTGCGACCCCGAGATTCCGCTCGATCCCCGGTTCGGACCGGGGTCGGCGAAGCGACATCTCGACTCGGGGGCGCGCCCCCTCGACGGGCACTGGCCGGGGCTGCGGACCGACGTCGACACCGCCGACGATCTCGATGCGGCGCAGGCACTCGGCGTCGGACCAGCGACGCGTGCCGCACTCGACGCGCTCGAACACACCACGCCCTCGCGCTGCGGAAACGAGTAGCCGGCGCACGCCGTGTGAATTTGCCCCATCGATTGTCCGCGGCCGAATTCTCGAGGGATGATCGTGGAGTGAGCAACCGAGAAGCACTCGATCACCCGACCGATGTCGACGGAAAGAACGGAACCGGCGACGCCGTCGTCACGGCCAACCCCACGAACGTTCCGATGGCTCCGCCCGCTGCGACGAGTGCCCTCACGAGCGCGCTGACCGACGGGCTCCCCGAAGATCGTTACCTGAACCGCGAACTCAGCTGGCTCGATTTCAACGCCCGGGTGCTCGCTCTCGCCGAGGACACGTCGCTGCCGCTGCTCGAGCGCGCCAAATTCCTCGCCATCTTCGCGTCCAACCTGGACGAGTTCTTCATGGTCCGGGTCGCGGGACTCAAACGTCGCGACGAGACCGGCCTGTCCGTGCGATCCGCCGACGGCCTCTCCCCTCGCGAGCAACTCGCGCTGATCGCGACCCGCACCCAGGAGATCTCGGAGAAGGCCGCGCGGGTGTTCCTCGACTCCGTTCGTCCCGCGCTTGCCGCCGAAGGGATCTCCATCATCGGCTGGGACCAGCTCACCGACGACGACCGCGAGCGACTGTCGGTCCATTTCCAGGACCAGATCTTCCCCGTGCTCACCCCGCTCGCCGTCGACCACGCCCACCCGTTCCCCTACATCAGCGGCCTGAGTCTCAACCTCGCGGTGACGGTGAAGGATGCGCTCACCGGTGGCGAACACTTTGCGAGGGTCAAGGTTCCGGACAACGTGGGAAGGTTCGTCCGCGTCCGCCGCGACGAGACACCGTCCTCCATCGACGCGTTCCTGCCCCTGGAAGATCTCATCTCCGCGCACCTCGACATGCTGTTCCCGGGCATGGAGATCGTGGAGCACCATGCCTTCCGCATCACGCGCAACGCCGATTTCGAGGTCGAGGAAGACCGCGACGAGGATCTCCTGCAGGCCCTCGAGCGGGAATTGGCGCGCCGCCGCTTCGGTTCCCCGGTGCGACTCGAGGTCGCCGACGACATGACCGAGCACATGCTCGACCTTCTGCTGCGCGAACTCGACGTCGATCCCGGCGACGTCATCCAGGTGCCCGGGCTGCTGGATCTGTCGTGCCTGTGGCAGGTGTACGCGGTCGACCGGCCCGCCCTCAAGGACGCACCGTTCGTACCGGCGACCCACCCGGCGTTCGGCGAGCGGGAAACACCCAAGAGTGTCTTCTCGACCCTTCGTGACGGCGACGTCCTGGTCCACCACCCGTACGATTCGTTTTCGACGAGCGTGCAGCGGTTCATCGAACAGGCCGCGGCCGACCCGCAGGTCCTCGCGATCAAGCAGACGCTGTACCGCACTTCCGGCGACTCCCCCATCGTCGACGCGCTGATCACCGCCGCCGAGGCGGGCAAACAGGTTGTCGCACTGGTCGAGATCAAGGCCCGGTTCGACGAGCAGGCGAACATCAAGTGGGCCCGCAAGCTCGAACACGCAGGTGTGCACGTGGTGTACGGCCTCGTCGGGCTCAAGACCCACTGCAAGACGTGCCTCGTCGTCCGCCGCGAAGGGTCCACCATCAGGCGTTACTGCCACATCGGCACCGGTAACTACAACCCGAAGACGGCCCGGCTGTACGAAGACATCGGTCTGCTCACCGCGGCACCGGA
The DNA here is from genome assembly GCF_042673295.1 of Rhodococcus sp. NPDC057014. Lineage (NCBI taxonomy): Bacteria > Bacillati > Actinomycetota > Actinomycetes > Mycobacteriales > Nocardiaceae > Rhodococcus > Rhodococcus sp. NPDC057014. The sequence goes on along the minus strand of NZ_JBHUSF010000277.1, from coordinate 1,633 downwards.
GATCGGCGCAGACCTCACCGACCTGTTCAATTCGCTCACCGGCTACTCGCGGAAAACGCAGTATCGCAACCTCCTCGTCGCGCCGTACGGTGTGCGCCGGGGAATCATCGAGCGGATCGACGGTGAGATTGCGCACAAGCTGCGGGGCGAAGACGCCGGAATCCTCCTGAAGGCCAACGCCTTGGTCGACGAACAGGTGATCGACGCGCTCTATCGTGCATCCAGGGCGGGTGTGCCCGTCGAGATCGTCGTGCGCGGCATCTGCGCCCTCAAACCCGGAGTTCCCGGACTGAGCGAGAACATCCACGTCCGGTCGATCCTCGGCCGTTTCCTCGAGCATTCCCGAGTCTTCCATTTCCGCGGCGCCGACGAATTCTGGATCGGCAGCGCAGACATGATGCACCGCAACCTCGACCGACGCGTCGAGGTGATGGCGCAGGTGAAGGATCCTCGCCTCACCGCTCAGATCAGCGAGATCGCCGATTCGGCGCTCGATCCCGTCACGCGCTGCTGGGTGCTCGGACCCGACGGCCGGTGGGTTCCGTCGCCGGCACACGGCGAGGAGGTACGGGAGCACCAGGAGGCCATGATGCGCAAACGCATGGGCACCGGATCCTGATCGCGGCGCACCCGCGGCAATAAGGAAGGAACTCGGTGAGCAGTACACCCGGCAAACCGGTCAAAGCCAATATCTTCGCGGCAGGCGCAGTGCTGTGGCGAAAGTCTCCCGAGAATCCCGACGAGATCGAGATCGCGCTCATTCACCGGCCCAAATACGAGGACTGGTCGTTTCCCAAGGGAAAACTCGACCCCGGTGAAACCGCGGTGGTCGCAGCGCTGCGCGAGGTGGAGGAAGAGACGGGTATTCGCGGGCGCCTCGGCAGGCATCTGGGCGCGTTGACCTATCCGATTCCCGGGCACCGCCGGTTGAAACGGGTCGAATACTGGGCGGCCGAGGCCCGCGCCGGCGAATTCGTCCCCAACAGCGAAGTGGACGAGATGCGGTGGCTTCCGGTCCCGGAGGTGGCCGATCAGCTGTCGTATCCAATGGACCGCAAGATGCTCCGCCGGTTCACGGCTGGGCCGCCCGATACCGCGACCGTCCTCCTGGTCCGGCATGCCAAGGCGGGAAGCCGGAAACGGTACAGGGGCGACGACGCCACCCGGCCCCTGGATGCGAACGGCGTGCTCCAGGCCGACGCCCTCGTCGCCCAGCTCGAGGCCTTCGGGGCCACCGACATCACGTCGGCCGATCGCACGCGGTGCACGCAGACGGTCGAGCCGCTGGCCCGCGCGCTGGACACGACCGTCCGGTTGGATCCGCTGCTGTCCGAGGAGAGTTACACCGCCGACCCGGCGGCTACCCGTACCCGGGTCCGCAAGATCGCCGCGCTCGGTGGGGTTCAGGTGATCTGCAGTCAGGGCGGCGTCATTCCCGATCTGCTCGACTGGTGGGCGGACATCGACGGCGTCGCACTTCCCCCGGCGCGGAACAGGAAGGCAAGTACCTGGGTGCTCTCACTGTCCGGGGGCAAACTCATCGCCGCCGATCACATCGACAGTCCCCTGCCGCCTACGCGGAAGGACTGAGCGCCGCCGGCCGGAACGTATCCGGGAACGACGACACAGACAG
>NZ_JBHUSF010000276.1:0-12539 GCF_042673295.1 Rhodococcus sp. NPDC057014 | reverse complement strand
GGGTCGCAGCGGCCGATGAACCTCAGTGCAGACGAGTGGCCCGACTACCCGCTGTGGGCGTTGGAGTGGGCCGTGTCGAGGCGGGCCCGCAGTTCGTTCTTGAGTGTCTTGCCCGCGGCGCTGGTGGGCAGGGCGTCGACGACAATGACTTCCCGCACCCGCTGATACGGCAGGACCTGCGCCGCCACATCGGCCAGCAGCTGGCCGGGGTCGACGGTACGGCCCGACCGGGGCACGACGAACGCCACCGGAATCTGTCCGGCGTTGGGATCACTGCGCCCGACGACGGCGGCGGAGTCGACGTTCGGATCGCTGGTCAGCAACTCCTCGAGAACGCGGGGATAGACGTTGTAGCCCTTGTAGACGAGCATGTCCTTGGCGCGTCCGCTGATGAACAGGAAACCTTCGTCATCGGCATACGCCATGTCCCCGGTCCGCAACCACCCGTCGACGAACTGCTCGGCGCTTTTGTCCGGATGCCGATGGTAGCCGTCGGCGATCTGCGGCCCGCGCAGCCAGAGTTCACCCTGCTCTCCGTCACCGAGTGGCCGTCCGTCGGCGTCGCGGATTTCGAACTCCGTGTCAGGGATCGGCTGTCCGACGCTGCCCTGCTTATGGCGAGCGCCGTGAAAGCCCGGAACCGAGAGCACCAGGCACGTCCCCTCCGTCAATCCGTATCCCTCGATCAACATCGCCCCGGGGAAGGCGTGCTTCATAGCGGCGAGCGTCTCCTGATCGAGAGGAGCCGCGCCGGACGACATCGCACGCAACGAGGACAGATCTCGGGAACGAATCTCGGGACAGCTCAACAGGGAGTGCCACATGCTGGGGCTACCGTTGATGTAGGTGACACCTTTTTCCTCGATGAATCGGAGAACCGATTCCGGAGAGAAGCGTCCGGGGAAGATGATCGTCGCACCGGTGCAGAGGAGATTGCACATCGTCAACAATGACTGGGTGTGATAGAGCGGTCCGACGATCAACGAGACGGTCTCACCCACGACGAGCGCCCCGTCCGTGCGGTAGCGGGTGAACTGCAAGCGTCCGTTCTCGTCCAGGGAAATGAGGCTGCCCATGCGCCAGGCCAGCGCCTGGGTGATCTGCGAGACGACGTTGCGCTGGAGGGTACGCACCCCCTTGGACACGCCCGTAGTGCCGCCTGTGAACACGAGGTGCGCGAGCGCGTCCGGATCCACCGCCACGGGCTCGACCTCGCGCCGATGCTCCCTCGTCCAATCAGCAAACCCGAACACCGATTCACTCACGGGCATGGTCGTCTGTTCCGGTGCTGCCGCGGAGCCGGGCACCACGACGATGCGCCGCAGACTGGTGCCTTCGGCGGCCTCGACGAGCGCACCGACATGGGCGGGATGCGAGATGGCCAACACGGCATCCACCTCGACCATCTGGTCCCGCAACCCGGTGACCTGCTGCAACGGACTGACCGGCGACACGACGGCACCGGCGAGATGCACCCCGAGATAGGTCACGACGAACCATGCGGTGTTGGGCAAATGGACCAGCACGACGTCGCCTGACCGGACGCCGTCCGCTTCGAGTGCTGCCGCGACGGCGGCGGCTTCCTCCCACAACTGGGTGTAGGTCAGCTGGAGGTCACCGTCTTCGACGGCGAGCCGATCGCCGTGCAGGTGGCATGCCGCACAGAGTAACTGGCCGACCCCGACTGTCGGATACTCGAGATGGCGCGGGATATTTTCGGGCCAGTAGGTAGGCATGGCTGTCCTTTCGGGCGGTTCGGTCATCTGTTCGGATTCGGTCAGAGCTGCATCGACTTGGCGATCACGGTCCGCATCACCTCGCTGGTTCCACCCAGAATGCGGGTCACCCGCGCATCGGCGTAGAGCTTGGAAATGGGGTATTCGGTGATGTAGCCGTAACCGCCGTGCAGCTGGAGGCACTTGTCGACGACCCGACCCTGCATTTCGGTGGTCCACAGCTTGACCAGTGCGGCCCGTGCAGGGCTGAGTGCGCCGACGTCGTGCTGTTCGATGGCGTCGTCGACCAGCGCCTGTCCCGCCGCGAGGTCGGCCGCGCAGTCGGCGAGGACGAACTTGGTGTTCTGGAACGACGCGATCGGCGTGCCGAACGCTGTACGGCTGCGGGTGTAGTCCACCGTCTGCTCGACGGCCCGGCGGGCGGAGGCGACGGCGCCCATGGCAATGACCAGGCGCTCCTGCGGCAGGTTCTGTGTGAGGTACCGGAAGGCGTGTCCTTCGTCCCCGATGCGGTCCTCGATCGGGACGCGGACGTCGTCGAACGAAAGTTCGCATGTGTCTTGCGCTTTGAGGCCCAGTTTGTCGAGCATGCGACCGACGGTGAACCCCGGTGACGTGCTGTCGATCGCGAGGATGGTCAACCCGGCGCGGCGGTTGCCCTCCTCAGGCGGCGAGGTGCGGCAGACCACCAGGACCCGTCCGGCATGGCGGCCTCCGGTGATGAATGTCTTGGCGCCGCTGACGACATAGGAGTCGCCAGTGCGTCGGGCGGTGGTGCGGATCCCGGCGAGATCGGAGCCGGTGTCCGGCTCTGTCATGGCGATTGCGGTCATCATCTCACCGCTGGTGAAACCCGGGAGCCACCGCTTTCGCTGCTCGTCATTGGCGAACTGCTGCAGGTATGGGTACACCAGATCGAGGTGCGTGCGTAGCGACCCCATGCTGAGTCCGGCAGCTGCTGCCTCCTCGTTGAGTATTGCGTTGTACTTGTACGATTCGATGCCCGATCCACCGAATTCCGCGGGCACCTGCATTCCCAGGAAGCCGAGTTCGCCCATCCGGAGAAAGAACTCGGGATCCACGTGGCCCTGCTGCTCCCACTTCGAGTAGCTCGGCACCGCCTCTCGCTCGAGAAATTGACGGATGGCCAGTCGGAAGTCCTCATGCTCAGCGGTATAAACCGTGCGCTTCATTCATCTCTCCTAGATCTCCGGAATCCCGAGCCACGCCCACGGCTCCGTAGGGCGCTCGGAGTGCTCTCTGCCGAGCACGGGGCGCCAAGCGAAGCGAACAATGCGTCGAGCAGACCCGGTTCTCACTCGAATCAACTCAGTGATTGCAGCACTGCTGGGCGGATGTGCGCTAAGACCTATCGATGTACGAAAGGACTGTCAAAACCAATGACGAGGCGTGTAGCCGCGATGGGCGCATGAATCCTCGGCTGCGAGTGGCAGGTTGAGGCCGGTGACGTAACCCCGTGCGGCGGAATGCGGCTTGGGGAGGAGGCGACGATCAGACCGCTGGCCGACCGGTTGTCGGTGAGACCTGCCGAGGCTGGGGTGTCGCCGTTGGATGGGATTCGCCGACCGACTCGGTGACGGCGCAGATCAGGAACTCGAGTCGTTCGGTGGCCTGATCGAGTGGGCGGGTGCTGCGTTCGGCGCGGCACATGGCCACGGTGCCCTCGACGGCGGCCACGATCACCGTGGCGGTGTGCTCGGCATCGGTGACGGAGGCGCCGTGCGCGCGCAGCGACTCGGCGAGCAGCGCCGTCCAGTTCCCGAAGGCTGCGGCCGCGGCCTGCAGCGGTGCACCTTCGTCGTCGGCGGGTTCTTGCACCGACACCCCCAACACCGGACAACCGGCCCGAAATTCGCTGTCCTCCAGCACCGCCCGCCACATGTCGACGAATCCCCGCAGGCCGGCCAGCGGTCCGGCGACCAGTTCCTTGGCCAGCTTTCGTGCGGCGAGTGCGTCGGCGAACTGCACGGCCTCGACGGCCAGTTGCGACTTGCCGCCGGGGAAGTGGTGGTAGGTCGATCCGAACGGTGTGCCGGCGTGCTTGGCCAGCTCCCGCATGCTGGTGGCGTTGAGTCCGCGGCGGCGGATCATGTCGGCCGCACCGGCCACCATGCGTTCCCGCGCCCCCGGACCCGTCTCGGTCATACCCGCATCCCTCCCTCCATCATGACGACTGTCATAGCGTCCGTCCACACCATTATGACAGTCGTCATAATCCTGGTGAGAGTGATGAAACGGAGTCCGACATGCCGATGATCCAGCTGACCGTCCCCGCCGGTGTCCTTCCGGCCGAGGACCGGCGCACGCTCCAGAACACCCTGGCCGCGACCCTGCTGAGGTGGGAGGGTGCCCCCGACGCCGCGTTCTTCCGCGCGCAGGCGTGGAGCCGGATCGACGAGGTACCCGAGGGCGTTCGCCGCCCTCGAGGACGACCTCCCGCGGTTCCGGGTCGATGTCACCGTGCCCGCCGGTGCCCTGTCCGACCGCCGCACACAGGGGCTGATCACCGAGGTCACCGCCGAGGTGCTGGCGGCGGCCGGCCTCGGCGAGGCCGACGGACTGCGGGTGTGGGTGCTCGTCCACGAACAACCCGAAGGAACCTGGGGTGCGGCCGGTCAGGTCGTCCGATTCAGTGAACTGGCCGCCCTGGCACGGGAGCAGCGCGGCTGATGCGGGAACTGACCCTTCTCCGCGTCGGGCACCTGGAATGGCGCGAACGCGACGACCCGTCCCTGCAAGCCCCCACCGACGCGATCGTGCGCCCGTTCGTCGCAGGCCGCTGCGACGGCGACACCCTGCCCATCCACCGCCGAGTCTCCCGCGCCATGCAACTCGGGCTGCGGACCGGGCTGATCGACCCGGTCGTCGGTTCCATCTGCGGACCGGTCCCGTTCCAGGGGCCGTTCGCGATCGGACACGAATGCATCGCCGAGGTCCTCGACACCGGACCGGCCGTCACCGGTGTCCGGCGCGGCGACGTCGTGGTGGTGCCCTGGGCCGTCTCCTGCGGCAGCTGCCGGGAATGCCGTCGGGGCCTGACCGCGAAATGCGCGAGCACCCGCACCAGCACCCTGGCCGCGTTCGGGTTCGGGCCGGCCAGCGGCCCGTGGGGCGGCATGATCGCCGACCGGCTCCGCATCCCGCACGCGGACCACATTCTCGTCCGCGTACCTCACGGAATCGACCCACTCCGGGTCGCCGGCGCCGTCGATCACCTCGCGGCCGCCGGTGCGGCGCAGCGGTGCGATGAGCACCGCGGAGATCAAGGCGCGGATCGAGGCCATGTTCGCCGACGACCGCCGACCGGTCGCCCAGACGGGTCCGCGCTGACACCACGAGGGGGAAGCGACGATGAATGTGCTGCTTCTGCTGGGTTTGCTGATCACCGCGTTCGCTGCCGTGCTGGCGATGCACACCGACGAGCAGTCGCGGTCTCGGCACTGACCTGCGCGGCACCGGTGGTGTCGGTGACCGTGGGTAGATTGCCGGTGTGATGATCGCGGTAACCGCCAGCACGCCAGGAGGGTTGAGTTCGGCCGACGGTGAGTGGGGTGCGGTTCCGGAGCTGTCCGAGCAGACGGTGGCGCAGATCGCCGGGGCGCTTGAGGAAACGGGGGGCTCACGGACCGCGGTCAGCCAGCACCTGGCGAAGCTGCGGTTCACCGGACTGGTGGACACCCGCAAGGATGGCCGGCGGGTGATCTACTGCATCCACGACGGCCACTTTTCCCGGCTGGTCCTCGAGGGCATCAACCACGCCGACCACGTCGTCAGCGGACCCCCACACGAATAGGTCCACCGCTCCGGCTGACATCTGGGCGTACGCGGCGCGGGTAATGAGCCGCACAAGAGTCCGATCAGGTCGCCGGTACTTCTTCGGACCGGGCTCCCGAGTTCCCGCTTACGGTTTCAACGGTTCCCCGGTCACGAGGAAGATCACCCGACGCCCGACCACGACGGCGTGGTCACCGAAGCGTTCGTAGAAGCGGCCGAGCAAGGTCACGTCCACTGCGGCCGGGATGCTGCCCTCCCAGGCCGGATCCTGGATCAGCGTGAGCAGCCGTCGATGCAGGTCGTCGAGCTCGTCATCACGTCTGCCGATCTCGGCCGCCAGTTCGGGATCGTGCCCGCGCAGAACCCGTTCGGCGAGGCCGGCCAACTCGGCCGCCACCCGCCCCATCCGGGAGAGCAGTTCCTCGGCCTCCCCGGAGGTGATGTGCTCGGGATGGCGGCGGCGGACACTTTCGGCCACATGCTGTACCAGCCCACCCATCCGGCTCAGATCCGTCACCCGGTGCACACCGGTGACGACCTGACGGAGATCTCGCGCCACCGGGGCCTGCAGCGCCAGCAGCGTCATCGCCTGGTCCTCGCACGGACCGCGTAGCTCCTCGATCCGCTCGGTGAGGTCAAACACCCGCTCGGCCAGGGTCAGGTCCGCCAGCACCAGGGCATCGGTCGCCACCTGGACGGCCTCCCCGGCCAGATGGCACATCGTTGCCAGCTGGTCGGTCAGGTCGTCGAGCTGCTCGTGAAACTTCACCGCATGCGCATCATCATCGTGCACCCCGCATCGCCGGGCGAGCGAACCCCTTTACCCGAGCACCCGACTTCGCAGAACAGTGCCTGGTCCGCCGAGACTCGCTATCGATTCCGCAGACACGTCGCGGATTGTCGAACAGTGAGCGACGACATCCGCAGTCGCAGAATGTAACCGTGCGGGACCGAGCTTCCCTCATGGTCGGTCTCACTCGCCCCCGCCGGACACCGAGGCTTCTCGACCACCGTCTCGGGCACCCCAAGTATGTCGGGCGAGGTTGCGTTGAAGTTCCCTCCCGTTTCCGTCAACGTTCGCCGCATCCACGTGTTCGGTCGCTAGAGCATCTCGATTCGATCGAGTGGGTGGCCGAGTGGTTCCGGTCGCGGCGGACGTGCACTGCCCCGCCGGTCCGATCGGGCGGTGCCGGCGGTGCGGGTTGCGGCATACCCACCGAGCAGGACCAGAGCGATGACCGCGAGGATGAGCCAGACCGGGAGCGGACCCTCGACACTTCTCTCGGCGGCCAATACGGCGGCGGCTGTCGATGTCATCGACGTCCGTCCTTTCCAAGTCGATTGCGGGTGCGTGGGTGGGAGACGGTCAGGTGACCGGGAGTCCGACCAGTCCGGCGGCGAGGCCGAAGAGGGCGCAGACGCCGAGTGTGCGCAGCACCGACCAGTTCCACCGGTAGATCATCACCACGGCGAGGACCGCGATGACCGCGACGACCGGGCGGATCGTGCGCAGGTCGGGCACCAGCAGGTGGATCGGTCCCCAGTGCAGCATCGTGGCGTCCGCGAAGAGGGTGTGGACGGCGAAGTACAGCGCGAGGTTCGCGATCACGCCGACGACGGAGGCGGTGATTCCGTTCAGCGCCGAGGTCAGCTGTGTGTTGTTGCGGAGCCGTTCGACGTAGGGGGCGCCGAGGAAGATGAATACGAAGCACGGCACGAACGTCACCCAGGTGGTGAGCAGCGCGCCGAGGGTGGCTGCCACCCAGGGGTCGAGGTCTCCGGGGTTGCGGTAGGCGCCGAGGAACGCGACGAACTGCACCACCATGATCAGCGGGCCTGGGGTGGTCTCGGCCAGGCCGAGGCCGCGGACCATCTCGCCGGGGGTGAGCCAGCCGTAGGTTTCCACGGCCTTCTGGGCGACGTAGGCGAGGACGGCGTAGGCGCCGCCGAAGGTGACCAGTGCGGTGCCGGAGAAGAACAGCCCCTGCTCGGCGAACACACTGCTGCGGCCGGTGCACATCACCACCGCGACCATCGGAATCGCCCAGGCGATCACGCCGGCCCCGAGCACGAGGATCGTGCGTCGCAGGCTGGGTGTGTCGGCGTGCAGGGCGTCGTCGGCGATCAGCGGCGGCGTCTCGTCGCTGTCGTCCGCGGACGTGGTGGTGCTGGTGTCGGCGCCGCCGGTGCGGCGGCCGATCAGCCAGCCGGCGAACCCGGCGACGGCGATCACGATGGGGAACGGGACCGCGAACAGGGCCAGCGCACCGAACGCGCAGACCGCGATCACCCAGTGCGCCGGCCGGGTCAGGGCGCGCTTCGAGACCCGGGTGACGGCCTGGACCACCACCGCGAGCACGGCCGGGGCGATCCCCGCGAAAAGCGCCAGCACGATGGTGGTGGCGCCGAAGGCGACGTAGATCGCCGCCAGCCCGAGCATCGCGATCATCCCGGGCAGGACGAACAGCACGCCGGCGATCAGTCCACCGAGGGTGCCGTTGAGGAGCCAGCCGGTGTAGATGGCGAGTTGCTGGGCCTCCGGGCCGGGCAGCAGCATGCAGTAGTTCAGGGCGTGCAGGAACCGTTTCTGCCCGATCCACCGTTTTTCGTCGACCAGGGTGCGTTGCATGACGGCGATCTGCCCGGCCGGCCCGCCGAAGGTTTGCAGGGAGATCAGGAACCACGCCCAGCTCGCCTGCCGCAGCGGGATCAGGTCGCGGCGGGAGGAGGGGGTCGGGGTGGCGCGGGTGGAGGGTTGTTTACTGGTCACGTCGGTCTCCGAAACATGAAAAGTTGAAGTGCGGCAGGAAGAGCGGGCCCCGCTCGATGGTCAGGACGGTTCGCGGCCGGACAGGACACGTTGGCGATGGAACTCGTACAACCCGTCGAAGACGCGGGCCGCCACCGCCAAGGTCTGATCGTCGGTGCCGGTCAGGGACAGCCCGCGCAGCACCGAGTCCAGGCCCGGGGCCTCGGGGGCGTCGTAGCGGCCGTCGTCGATGTCGGCCTCGTGCACGATCTCGGCGAGCACCCAGAGCACCGGGTCGGTGATTTCGTAGCGGCGCAGGATCGTCTCGAAGCTGCAATCACCGTGATGGTGCGAGAGTTCGACGCCGCGCATGTCGAATGCGGTCGCCTCCGTGGGGACGTCCGCGGGGTCGGTGACCCAGAGGAACTGGGCGTCCGGGTCGATGTTGCGGCGGATCAGCCACGCACAGGCGGCGCGGTCGATGTGGATCCCGGCGCGGGTCGCCCATTTCATCGCGGCACCTGCGCTTCCAGGGTGTGGCCGGTGGCTAACTCCCTGAGGGCCGCCTCCGCGCCGTCCCGCGGCGCGGTCGGGAAGAAGGTGCGCTTGTCGATCTCCCGTATCCGGCGACTCAGTTGGGTGAGCTTCTTGGTCCGCCCGGCGGGATCGGGCAGCAATCGTGTGGCCTCGGCGGCCTCGGTGATCTCGTCGTATTCGGCGCCCCGGTCCGCCGACAACTTCGCCCGCATCCGGTCCCACTGATCCTTGGTGGTGGGGGCGGCGGTCCACACCTCCGCCTGCCCGCCCGCCTCGACGACTTCCTCCGCAACCCAGTCGAATTGCTCCCGGGTACGCGGCGACGCCGGCAGCACCACCACCCCGTCGGCAAGCTGGAACACCCCGTACTTGCGCAGCTTACGCCACACCGCGATCCGCGGGGTGGAGGGCTCGCGGGGGATGCGATACACCAGCATCACCCACTCGTCCGGGCGCTCATCCGGTGCCGGTTCTGATTCCACAACCGTGATGCAACCACGGTTGCACCTATCCTGTCCACCCGGGGATCCGATCACCTACCGGACCGTCCTGGACACCACACTGTAACCACGGTTACCGTGGCTATGGATCATCCTGGAGGTACGACGACGTCGGACGAGGGTGCACGGATGTATCTGTTTTCGGCACCACCATCACAAACGCGGCAACCCCAATGGGGGTCGGTACTTCGATGGCACCGTTTCGACCAACCCGGTCATAGCGACCCCACCTGCTCGGGGGTGGTGTGGTCGCAGTGTTGTCTGTCGGCCTGGGGGTGCCGTGGAGTGCTCGCTGCTGTGGTTGTGGTCCTCGTTCCCGTCGTCCTGATCGTTCCCGCGCCCATCTTCTGCGGGGTGCGGTAGTAGTGGTCGAGCGGCGCCGTCTCGGCCGCCGCGGCGCCGATTCCGGACACCGCATTTTCCGCGGATTATCCGACGCGTCGCGTGGGGGATCGGCTGGATCCGCGGTGGGTCCCACAAGGTCGTCGACACCCGTCCCGGAAACCGGCAAGGAACCGGACGGCTGACGGTGCGAGATGGTTGTCCGATTCGTGCCGGTGAGAGTCAATCCGAGGCGGGCCGGTCGGGGACGGTTCGGGGGTGCGGAAGATCTGCTTCTCGCCGCGGGCCTGTTCCATGCGGTCCTCGAATTCGTTCTCCGCCTCATCGGTGTCGTCGTCGGTGGTTGGCGATGTGGGGGTGCCGGGGGCACCCAGCCCAGGGTCGGCGGCGTCGATCTCGTCGGAACCCACGTGGGTGATCGGCAGGAACGGTTCGTTCATCGACATGGATACATCCTGCCTCGGCGGTGCGGGACCGCCAACAGGAGCGGCGAGCAGACTGGCGAGGCGAGAGGGCCTCAGACGACCGCTGGGGGACGCCGATGAGGCATTGCCGGCGGGCAGGGTGTCCTACGGTCAGCAGCTGTTCTATTCACCGCGAAGACCCTGGCCAGTGCGCGAGACGCGACTCCCACTCGGTCACCGCTTCGGATGCGTTCGTGTGCCGTTCCGCGGATCCCAGCGGGGGATGGGCGTCGATTGCGAGATCGACCAGGGCGTGGGCGACGGTCAGCACGCTGAGGTGATGCCGGCGCGCGACTCGGAGCAGTTCGTCGAAGGCCTCGGTCGGACTGCAACGGCGTAGTGCGATCAGGATGCCTTCCGCCACCGACAGCGTTTCCCGTCCGTCCCTGGCATGTTGGACACCAACCCGGATGTTCGGGTGCGGTTCGGGCACCGACGTCATGGGCATCGTCATCTTTCGTGATCGGGCTCCACTCCCGGTCGTGGATCGGGCCTGTCCTTCCCTCGGCGTACCCGAAACGGGTCCGATTCACGCACGTCACAGGAGGACGTGGAGGATCACCCACGCCGTGCCGGAAGCGAGTCGCTGGTGAACAGTTGCCGAATTCCCCCTGTTCGACCCCGTCCGGGTGCTTACCCATCGGCGGGGCTGGGTAGGCGAGGCAGCGGTGCACCTTGCGCCGACCCGATGCCGTCAAATGTCGAAGGGGCGAAATACCGCATGAGCACATCGAATACATCAAACACCACTACTTTGCTGGCGCAGCTGCGCACAGTCCTCGACTTGACCCACACCGAGATTCAGATCGCCGAAACCCGCACAGTGCAGGCCCGCACCGAGGCCGTCCGCCGGGAGCTGACCGAGAACGCCGACAACGGCCGCGCCCGCGCCGAGGCCATCGAGTCCGCGATCCGCGAACTCGGCGGCGTCCCGGAGTTGATCGGCCCGTTCCTCGGGCGAGCCGCCGCCGCGGTCAAGGCGATCGTCGAGCAGGCCCAACCGTTCGACGAGGCCCTGCTCGGCGATCTCGCGCTCGAACACCAACTCCTCGACCGGGCCCGCTACATCAAGGCCCTCGCCGCCGCGGCCCAGAAGAAGGAGGTCGAGAACCTGGCGTTCCGGCTGATCGCTGCCCACTCGGCGACCGTCGACTGGCTGACCACCGTCCTCGCCGAGGATGCCTTGGGCGGGCCGGCGGCACTGCGCCGCACCCCGCTGCAGGCGGCGGCCGGGACCGCGGTGCGGCTGGTCAACGCGCCGGTGTCCTGGTCGGCCCGCGGCCTGGACCGGGCTCTCGACACCGTCCGCGCCACCCCACCGGCGCTCAGTGACCTACTGAACCGAGGAGCGCAGGCCGGCGACGTCGCCGTCAAAACCCTGACCGCATCCCGAGACGCCGCCCTCGAGACCGCGGAGCAGGTCACCCGCCGCGAAGGAGCCGACGGGGTCGCGGAAGTGCTGCATTCGGCCCGTACCGCGGCCGGGGTCCTCGAACCGGGGGAGCTGCCCATCGACGGCTACGACGACCTCAACGTCGCGGAGGCAGTGGCTGCCGTCAAGGAATTGACCGAACCGGCGGACGTGCGCGCCATCGTGGCGTACGAGGAAGCGCACAAGAACCGGCACGGTGTCGTCTCGGCTGCGCAGACTCGCCTGGCCGCGATCGCCCAGGAAGTCGTGGGCCTGAGCTGACCGGATCGACCGTCGCCGACCTCGGTGGAGCAGCGCCGCTTCGCGAGGTCGGCGACCTCTGGGGGACCACCTTCGTGGACGCTATCGATGCACCACCCGCTGCCCAACAGGTCAACCGACGTCCGATACACCGATCGGCGACCGGTCATATTCGAGACGGTAACGGAGCACTGTGGCGGGGGGATGGAATACGACACCTTTCGAATATCGCACCCCACCAGTCTTCCGTGCTGCCAACCTGCCCGGACCGTCCCGCCGAGGCGCCGTGCCCGCCCACCTGTTCGCGTACCAGCTCGAGTACGGAATCATTCCGCGGCTGGGGTGGTCCGGCGCCGACGACGCCGTGCTGTGTCACCAGTGCGACTTCGCCGGCTGCGTCAACCCGCACCACCTGCGATTGGGCAACCAACGCCTCCGGTGCGCCGAGGCGGCCGGACTTCCCCTCACCCTCTGGTAAGGCCGCCCGCAGTCTCCGTCTCCGCCGTTGCGGCCGAGCGGGTTTCGGCTTTCCGTGCGCTACTTGCTCAGGGGGTGGCTCCGCCACCGCCCGTCATCTGGTCGAGGATCGCCTGCTGGGCCTGCATTTCCTCTTCCTCGGTGATCTCACCGCGTTCGCGGGCCTCCTCGAGTTCCTCGAGCGCCCGGCGGGCGCGAGCCGGATCGTGCAGCTCCTGCTCGACCTGCCGCTGGATCAACTCCGCCAGCGAGATCACCCCTTTGACC
>NZ_JBHUSF010000275.1:10642-12619 GCF_042673295.1 Rhodococcus sp. NPDC057014 | reverse complement strand
CGAGCTTTCGTTTGTAGTCTTTTGCTAGGCTCGCGACTGTGGCGGAGTCGGGTCCGGGTTGTGTGGCGCCGAGGTGGCGGTGGCGGAGATCGTCGGCGATCTGTTTCCAGACTGCGGGGCCGAGCTCGTATATGTAGGAGAACCACGGGCCCCGGATGTCGTCGGCCGGCAAGAAGCGTGCACCCCAGGCACCGATCTGAATCATCGTGGGCAGCAATTCAATTGCTGGTTCAGTCAGGCTGTAGTGGACCCGCTGTTTGTGTGCCGGGTCTTCCGTAGTGGTGAGAAGCCCTCCGGCCACGAGGTGCTTGAGGCGTGATGCGAGGATGTTCGATGCTATGCCTTCTTCGGACTTCTGGAGCATCACTCGATAGCTTCGGCGATCGGCGAACATGATGTCCCGCAGTACCAGAAGACTCCAGCGGTCTCCGAGTAGTTCCGCTGTGAGATTGATCGGGCAGTCCGAGCGACCTGTGTTGCTCATCTACTGACTCCTCTCATCTCGGTTGTCGGGCGACTACCGATTGTAGAGTACAACCGGTAGCCGCCCGCCGCCCGCCCCTGCCCGGACCGGCCGGTGGGAGGTCAGACGCCGGTCAGTTCGCTGGCCCGGTTCTCTCGTGCCCACCGCTGCTCGTCTTCCGAACCCGTCGGCGGCGGCGTCATCCCGTTGATCTCCCAGAACGCCCGGGGTGTCTCATCGCCGTGAATTTCCCAGTTGAAGCCTCGGTCACGGATGTATGGAGCGAGAGCATCGTCGACCTTCCGCAGCCAGAACGTGAAGGCGGAGTCGTCCAGGTTTCGTGCGACGTGGTCGATCCAGATCCGAACGAAGTTGTCCACGGGTTCACCCCCCATGAATATGTTGCCGTGCGGCTGCTCATGGATGACCACGCTGACATAAAAGCGTGGCAGCTTCACGTAGGTCTCGTAGAGATCGGTGATCGTTCGCGCGATCGCCTGCTTGTCCTCGGCGGTGTACGTGCCCGCCGGGGCGTAGATCGTCCACATCGGCATTGTCAAAATCCTGTTCTCTTGGAGGGATGGGAAAACTCAGGCGTGGACCGGCTGCCTGACCGGCTTGTGCTCGACGAACCAGTCGCGGGCGGCAACGCCGGCAACCCCGAAATGCGTGGTGTAAGTGTCGAAGTGGCCGCCCGGGTGAACCACTAGCTTCTTCGGTTCCCCCGCGGTATCGAAGACCGCGCGCTGCACCTCGGTGAATGTGCAGACGTCGTTCTCGCCGAGGACCATCAGAAGCGGCTTCGGAGCAACGTACGGAACCCACCCGGCCGGTTCGAAGTCGATCAGATGCTCGACAGACCTGAGAGTTACCGTGTTGCGCCAGCTGGTCTCGCTCTCCAAACGCTCGATGTAATCCACTCCGACCGCCGGTGGAAGTGCGCAGAGTTCGTCGGGCTCGGTGCTGAAGACCGGAACCATATCGGGTTCCCCGCCTGCCAGTCGGGCCGTACGATCCGCGCGGCCCCGCTTCTTGACCTCGGCGATCCAGTCCTCGCCGAGCAGCAACGGCGCATTGCGGTGCCCGCTCACGTTGGGGATCTGAGCAACGACAGTACCGATTCGCGCGTCGCATGCAGCGAGGACCATCGCCAATCCGCCCGCATAGCTCGAGCCGAAGACTCCCACGCTCAGCGCCTCATCGACTTCCGGCTGGGTCAGCGCGAACGTGATTGCATCCTGCCAGTCCGCCAACTGCTGATACGGGTCGACCTCGTACCGAGGAAGCCCGTCGGAGGCACCGAAGGAACGGTGATCGAAGACGAGGGTGCTGAAGCCGGCCTCGGCGAACAACGCCGCGTAGTGATCGATTTGCTCCTTCACGCCGCTGAAGCCGTGGGCCATCACGACCCCCGGGGCCGCGCCGCCTGCGGGTGCGGAGTGCAGGTACCCACGGAGCAGGGTTCCGTCCTGCACCGCGAACTCGACATCTCGTTTCATCTGGGAGTCCTCTCG
>NZ_JBHUSF010000275.1:0-10543 GCF_042673295.1 Rhodococcus sp. NPDC057014 | reverse complement strand
CGCGCCGCCTGCGGGTGCGGAGTGCAGGTACCCACGGAGCAGGGTTCCGTCCTGCACCGCGAACTCGACATCTCGTTTCATCTGGGAGTCCTCTCACAACCGTCGTTCGTGCCCCAAGTCACAATCCTAGAATATACCGACCTTGAACCGCAAGCGGTTGTAAATAGCAATTGGAATGGTCTAGGTTTGGCCCTGCGGATCAGTCAATAGGCCGGTGGCGTCGCATTCGGAGTTCAGAGCAGACCGCCGGCCACATCGAACGATGGAGGCGTCGTGAACACAGGTCGCATGTCGGAAGCATCCCCGAACGGGAGCGGTGTCAACGCCCTCGTGTATACGAGTTCCTGGCCGACGCTGCCAGGTGGAGGAACGTTCTCACCCACCACGTCGACCCTGATCACCGGACCGACCGAAGCGGTACTGGTCGATGCACAATACTTGATCGACGACGTTCGGAAGTTGGGTGATCTGATCGAGTCAACCGGAAAGAAGTTGACCACGATCTACGTCACCCACGGACACGCCGACCACTACCTCGGACTCGGCCCGCTACTCAAGCGGTTCCCGGGCGCCCGCTGCGTCGCGACACCGGAAGTCATCGAATACATGACAGCGACGATGGATCGACAAAAGTACCAATGGAATTCCTGGTTCGGGGAGAAGTGCGTGGACTTCGGCCCACTCCCCGAACCCCTCGACGGAACGACACTCTATGCCGACAAGTCACCACTGGAGATCGTCGAAGTCGGCCAAGCTGACATCTCTCCCACAACTGTTGTCCACGTACCCGAGATCGCCACCGTCATCGCCGGAGATGCGGTCTACAACCAGATCCACGCCATGCTGGCACTGACCACCCCCGACGAATGGAACGACTGGATCGCCACAATCGACAAGATCGAGCAACTCCGCCCAGAGGTCGTGGTTGCCGGTCACAAGAAGCCCGACGCGGACGATCGACCGGCGCGGGTACTGATGGATACAACCCGACAGTACATCCGCGACTTCGCCGAAGCCGTTCGCGCCGCAGAAACCAAGGAACAGGTCGTAAAACGGATGACCTGGCTCTACCCCGACCACGGCAACCTCTGGACATTGCAATACTCCGCGCACGCATACTTCGAACACGCACGCACCTGAGTCGAGCCAAGCCGTGACGTTCATCGACATCCGCAACACATTCCGGGCGACATCTCATCGAGAATCGGCGGCCGATATACGTTTTGGCATCAACTACCCGCGGCTTCAGTCGACGGCACCGGTCGTTGTCCATAGCTCGCGCAACCGATCAATGCCAAGCCCAGAAGTGCTACACGGCCTAACGTCGGGCAAATAGATTCTTGGGGCGAAAGCGAAGCCGCGGCTACTGCCGCCTTGGATCTGACATTAGGTCGGACGCCGAAGGTCTAGCACGTGAACTGGAAGTTCGATTGGCTGCGGGTGGATCGAAACTTATTCGGCACAAGCAATCCCGCTACGTGGGGGTCCTCAATACGAGACTTGATTGATCACCACACCTGTCCTCCGCAAGTTCCGAGCGGCGAAAGTCGCAATCACCAACCTTGCTCCCCTGCTAGCTCGGCCACCGTCATCTTTTGAAGGAGACACTCGCCCCACGCGATTGACCAGCAACGCGGGTGCCACACCCAGCGCGCATCCTCTCCATCTGATAGGTGGTCGAGATTTCTTCCGACAAGACCTATGTGGCGGCACCGTCGCGATGTAAGGAAGATGCATCCAGCCTCCGCCCCCCAATGAGACACAGCTCAACCGCACTCCGCATTTGGCGAATCCCATTCACTCGATACATATGGGGCGTGAAACCTCCGTTACGCGGCTCAGGTTCGAAGTCTCGTGGAAATGCACCCCACCGAGCTCTCCTTGCGTCGGCAATAAATTAATACCCCCGTCGGGCACAGCAGCCATCCTGTTGAGGGGTGAATGATGATCCACTCCAAAACGGCTACCATCGCGACGGCGATTTGCCAGAAACTGCGGCCAGCCATGCCAACACCCAACAACTCCCTTCTCGCAGGAGATCACAATGCGAAGCACGATGAATGAAGCACCCCTCTCCATTTCACGCCTGCTGCAACAAGGCAGTACAAGACACGCCCGAGCCGAAGTCACGACATGGTCGGACGCCGGTCCCCAGCGCCGCACCTACGCCGAAGTCGGCGCACGATCCGCTGCTCTGGCTCATGCACTGCGCGGGCTTGGCATAGACGGTGACCAACGGGTTGCCACATTCATGTGGAACAACGCCGAGCATCTTGAGACATACCTGGCGGTTCCCTCGATGGGTGCGGTGCTACACACACTCAATATTCGCCTGTTCCCGTCGCAGTTGATTCATGTAGCGAACCATGCCGAAGACCAGGTGATCATTGTCGATCCGGCCTTGGTTCCTCTGCTACAACCACATCTGTGCCATCTGTCCACCGTGCGACATGTGATCGTTACGGGTGGGTCCACGCCAGAGATCGACGCCCCCCCGGGTATGGAGGTCCACTCATACGAGGAACTCATCGCCGAACACCCCAGCACATTCGACTGGCCTCAGATCGAGGAGCGATCCGCGGCCGCGATGTGCTATACCTCAGGCACCACCGGCGATCCAAAGGGTGTTATCTACTCGCACCGGTCGATGTACCTGCACTCGATGCAGGTGTGCTCGAGCGATGGCCCTAACCTTAGGCAAGGGGACCGCGCACTGATCGTTGTTCCTCAATTCCATGCCATGTCATGGGGGCTACCATACGCAGGCTTCATGATCGGAGCTTCGCTGATCATGCCGGACCGATTCCTCCAACCAGAGCCCCTCGCGCAAATCCTTTCCTCGGAACAGCCAACGTTCGCAGCCGCGGTTCCGACGATCTGGCAAGGAGTGCATGCATACCTGGAGCAGAACCCACAAGACATTTCGTCCCTACGCGAGGTTCTCATCGGAGGCTCGGCAGTTCCACCGTCGCTGATGCACGCTTTCGAAGACCAGCACTCGGTCTCGGTCCTGCACGCCTGGGGAATGACCGAGACATCCCCGCTGGGATCCGTAGCCCGTCCGCCCGCAAACACCGAGGGAGCAGAGCGGTGGCGCTACCGATACTCGCAAGGACGATTCCCGGCATCCGTCGAAGCGAGACTTGTCGACGACAGCGGCAATCTCGTTCCATGCGACGGCCTCAGCATCGGCGAACTCCAAGTTCGCGGTCCCTGGATCACCTCGTCGTACTACCGCCACGACGCAGTCGGAAGCTTCCAAGAGGATTGGCTTCGCACAGGCGATGTCGGCGCGATCAGCCCCGACGGATACCTCACCCTCACCGATCGGACAAAAGACCTCATCAAATCCGGCGGCGAATGGATCTCGTCGGTCGACATAGAGAACGCCGTCATGGGTCATCCCGAAGTCCTCGAAGCCGCTGTCATCGCTACCCCAGACCCCAGATGGGACGAGCGCCCACTGGTCGCCGTGGTGCTACACCGCGACAGCCATCTCACCCCCACCGAGCTACGCGCCTTCCTCGCCGACAAAGTCGCGAAGTGGCAGATCCCCGAAAGCTGGACATTCGTCGACGAAATCCCAAAGACCAGCGTAGGAAAGTTCGACAAGAAACGTCTGCGAGCCGATCTCTGCAACGGCCTCCTTAGCATTGACAAGTTGTGAAGGCGCTACACCAGCCGCCACCCAATGCTCGCTGACACAGCAGGGCGCAGTACTCAAAATCAGGATCACTCGGTGAGCGATGCAGGTTCGACCGGTCGAGCAACACGCAGCCGTGTCGCTATCAGCGAGCCTGTCAAACCTTGAGAGTGAACGGTCAGATTCGTTTGCGCGCCGAGCTGCGAACGCCATATCTCGAGAACCTTGAAGCCGGTGAACTTCTTGAGAGGATCACGCAAAGCGTTCGAAGGCCGAGAGAACGGGGGCGTATCCGCACCGTCAGCAGGCGGCGCGCGCCCCCAAACACGACGTTTCCGGGGCTGACGCACCCACTGAAATCATCAGGACACAGCTGGCAGGTCATCGACTTCGGAGACCGTGGCGCGTGCCTTCGAACCAGCCGCTCGGGTGCGTGACGCGCATGTCGACGTCGCCGAACAGTTCGGGATCTCCGACAATCCGTCACCTCACGGCTCAAACGATACGAAACCGGGTCTGAGCGGACTGCCTGAGATCTCGCGCCGCCCTCATTCGACCCCAAGACGTATCGCGCCCGACGTCGAGGCATTATTCCGTGAGATGCGTCATCATCACCAACGGTGGGGAGCGCGGGCGCATCGCCCCGAGACCACACGTCGCGTACAACGAGGTACTCCAAGGTAAGTGCTCAAGGGTTGGATACCAAACAACTACACTGTAAGGGGACACATTGGCCAACGGCGAGTGCCGCCCTCGCCGCGACCTTTGAACTGTTCCCGGACAGCCTTGCAGGCGGCGGCGTTTCATATCGCAGGGACCGGACCGTCATTTCACTGCTGAAGTGAAGTACCAACCAACCGTATAGAATTGCTCAGGTCATATTGTGTTATGCAGAAAACCCTGCTGTTACCGAGCCCGAGCCGCCAACAAGTCTCCATTTGGAGAATGACCAGGGTTTCTGTTCGACGAACCCGCGCCTCCGCCCTTCTTCGTCGGGAAAATCAAGTCCCATTCAGGCATCGAGGCCAAGCGTGGACAATCGCACAGAACAGACCGACTGCCAGGTCTCCTATGATCGACACGAGTTTCGGAGACTGATACCGAACAACCCCCACATGTTCCGAGAGACACGTGATCCAAGTCGACAGCAGTGGCAATATGGACACCAGAGGCACAGCGTTCAACCCTGCGCTCGGCAGAGGCTGTCTAGACAGCGAGCGAGGTCAGCGATGCACCACCCGTCAAGATGCACCCCGTCAGTACGATCGGGATTCGACGAATCGACGTAGTTGATGGCAGAACTCGATCCCCTGAAAACGCAGCAAGAGGTGCAGGTTCCAGTCGCTGCGGAGCTGAAGGCTGCCGGGTTCAGCAATGCCCAAGAGATCGGACGTGGCGGTTTCGGCGTTGTGTATCGGTGTAAGCAGCGCGCCCTTGACCGCACGGTTGCGATCAAAATACTCACCAGCGACGTCGATGAAGGGAACGAAAAACGATTCGTTCGTGAACAACGTGCGATGGGCCGGCTCACCGGGCAATCCGGTATTGTCAATATCCTTGAAGTTGGCACGACGGTCAGCGGCCGACGATACATCGTCATGCCCTACTACCCCCAAGGGTCGCTGGATGCAAGAATTCGTCGTCATGGTCCACTAACCACAGATGAGACCCTGAAGATCGGGGCCCTAGTTGCGGCTGCTCTCGAAAAGGCGCACAGGGTCGGCGTCCTGCACCGCGATGTTAAGCCGTCGAATATTCTCCTCACTGAATACGGAGAGCCAGCGCTAAGCGATTTTGGAATAGCCCACATCTCGGGAGGGTTTGAAACTGCCAGCGGCGTTGTGACCGGCTCTCCTGCGTTTATCGCTCCGGAAGTACTGGCCGGCCAAGAAGCGAGTCCCGCGGCGGATGTGTACAGTCTCGGCGCAACCCTCTTCTGCGCTCTCACAGGCCACGCACCGTTCGAGCGACGCAGCGGCGAGAGATTAGTAGCACAGTTCTTACGGATGGCGACGCACCCGCCACCTCACCTTAACCTCGCAGATGAAGTGAGCGTCGTCATCGAACGAACAATGTCGCCGGATCCGAACGAACGCCCCTCAGCTTCAGAATCAGCACGATTGTTGAGCGCTCAGGTAGTTCAGATATTGCCTGAGAGGAAGTCGGCCCCACTTACCATTCCGGATGGCGAACAGTCCCCCAACTCCAACGCCATGCTGCCATTGGTCACTAGCTACCGACGCAGCACCAAGGGCAACCTTCCGATCGAGCTAAGCAGTTTCATCGGTCGCCGAAATGAACTCACACGAGCGAACCAGCTGATTACAACGTCGCGCTTGGTTTCGCTGACTGGAATAGGAGGCGTGGGAAAGACACGGCTCGCGCTTCAGGCCGCAGCGAAGGCGTCGCGCACATTTGCCGACGGTGTCTGGTTTGTCGGGCTCGGCGAACTGCGCGATGAATCACTATTAGTAGATCTCGTAACCGGTGCGCTCGGCATACGGAACCAGTCGGGGCGGCCTACCGACGAAGTACTATTGGAGTTCCTCGGGTCGCGTCAGCTGCTACTGGTTCTGGACAACTGCGAACAAATTGTCAGCGCAACAGCGAAACTGGCAGAATCACTTCTTCGCACATGCCCCGAATTGCGAATACTTACTACGAGCCGCGAGGCTCTGACAGTCGCAGGTGAAGCGGTGCTCCGCGTCCCGCCACTCACCACACCCTCCTCCGATGGGATTCATTCAGCGTCAAGCCTTCCCCAATTTGACGCAGTCAGGCTGTTTGTCGATCGCGCCGCCGCAGCCCATCCCGACTTCGAACTCACGGAGGAGAATCAAGCAACGGTGACAAAAATCTGCCAACGCCTTGACGGATTGCCACTGGCCATTGAGCTGGCAGCAGCGCGGCTGCGTGCGATGGCGCCCGAACAAATACTCAATAGACTGACCAATAGGTTCACCTTGCTCACCAGAGGTGCCCGAAATGCGCCCACGCGCCAACAGGCATTGCAGTTGAGTATCGACTGGAGCTACGACCTCTGCAGTCCCCTAGAACAATTGGTGTGGTCACGTCTGTCGATCTTTGCTGGCAGTTTCGAGTTGGATGCCGCTGAAGACATTTGCGGATACGACCTTGACTCGTCCGATCTGCTCGACGTAGTGGCTTCGTTGTTCGACAAGTCGATCCTAATCCGCGAGAATTCTGAACAAGTCGCGCGATTCAGAATGTTGGAGACTATCCGCAGCTACGGCCGAGAGAAGGCCAACCAACTCGGAGAACACCACGAACTTCGAGCTCGCCATAGAGATTGGTACCAGAAGTTGACGGTAGATGCGGAGAGGGCATGGATCACCCCCAATCAACTGGAATGGATCAGCAGGATCGACCGTGAGCAGCCCAATCTTCGGGAAGCTATGGAATTCTGTTTGACCGATCACCCGAACACTGGTCTACGGATGGCTTCTGCGCTGTTCGTCTTCTGGAACACTCGGTCGTTGTTCGACGAGGGCCGACATTGGCTCGATCGTCTCCTAGCGATCCAACCAAGCGATCCGACCATCGAACGGGCAAAGGCACTATGGGCGGACAGTGTGCTTGCGGCACTCCAAGGTGACCTCGTCGCCACAGGAGCACTAGTCCAGGAGGGCCGCGCGCTCGCCGAGTTGTCGCACGATCGCGTGATGAGTTCGCTCGTTGAGCATGCCGATGGTCTTCATGCGATGTTCAGTGGAGATCTGACGCTAGCCTGTTCGCGTTTGGAAGGTTCTGTCGAGTCCTTCACCAGTCCAGACGACCTCATTTTCCGGGTCGAAGCTCTGATGAGCCTCGGACTCGCGTACACCTGGCAAGAAGCCTTCGAGCGTGCCATCTCCGCCTTCGAGGAGGTCCTCACCCTTACGCAGTCGCGGGGAGAGTCGGTATTTCAAGCTTTTGCACTGTGGGCAATCGGCGTTGCCTATTGGAGAGGGGGAAACCGAGACCGGGCAACGACACAGTTGGAGCAGGGGCTCCGGCTAGCACGGGTGGCGAATGACAAGGTCGGTTCGGCGTCCTGCATGGAAGCACTTGCCTGGATCGCCGGCGACAGGGGTGAGACATATCGCGCCGCTGTCCTGATGGCGGCTGCTGACAATGTTAGCCACGCGGTAGGCAGCTCCTCTGTGTATCTGCCGGGCCTTCCCGCATGCCACACCGGGTGCGAGCGACAAGTACGGCGAACGCTCGGCGTAAGGAAGTTCGACGTCGCACGTCAAGAGGGAATCAAGATGTCATACGCTGGCGCTATCGCGTATGCACTCGGTGAGAGGCCGTCGAGCGAAGCAAAGAAACGCGAAGAGTCAATTCTGACCAGACGGGAGCTCGAGGTTGCCGGGCTCGTCGGGCAAGGGCTGACCAACAAGGCGATTGCCGCCGAGCTCGTCATTTCACCCCGGACGGCTCAGGGACACGTCGAGCACATCCTCACGAAACTCGGATTCACCTCTCGTGCGCAGATCGCCGCATGGGTAACTGAGCGAGGTAGGGGCGAGACACGGCCTTGAGGTGCAATAGACTGCGTGAATCCGCATTAGTACTGCAACGGCACTTGTTTGACAGGCGAGCGATACTGGTTGTGTGGTCGTCGATCTGGTTGCTGCCGAGTTGGAAGCGTTGCATGAAAGGATCTCTGGTCGGTTCGTTCGGTCGGAGCCGCGGTCCCGTGTCCGTGAGTACGTTGCGGGTTTGGAGCGCAAGAACGGATGGACATTGGCCGAGCGCGCCGGTGAGGTGAGTCCGGACGGTATGCAGCGGCTGCTGCGGCGGGCGGACTGGGATGTCGACGGGGTCCGCGACGATGTGCGTGACTATGTGGTCGAACGGCTGGGAGATTCGGCCGGGGTGTTGATCGTCGATGACACTGGTTTCCTGGCTCTTCCAGATCGGCGGTGCGTAGACAGGTGTCCAGCGTGAGAAATGGGGACCACAAGATGTAGGCGGGTCCTGGGGTGTGACGATGAAGGCTCCTACACGCTCATCTCACGACCACAGGACCCATGACCGACACTACCGCCCTCGTCGCCGACACCATCTGCCGAACCGTCGAATTGGGGGTGACGATCACCGGCGCCGCCATCGCCGAGGACCGCACCTGGATCGACTGCCGACCCGTCGAAGCGGATCCGACCTGCCCGACGTGCGGACAGCCCGGGCGGCTGCGGGACCACGTCGATCGCGTCCTGACGGACCTGCCGGTGGTCGGGCACCCGACCCGCCTGCGGATCCAGCTGCCACGCTTCACCTGTATCGACGACGGGTGCGAGGTCACGATCTTCCGCCAGCGCATCGAGGCGGTCGCCGCACCGAAGGCCACCACCACCCGGCGATGCGCACGCTGGATCCTCGAGCGCCTGGCGATCGACAAGATGTCCGTCTCGGCTGTGGCCCGAGCGCTGGGGTTGGGGTGGAACACCGTCAACTCGTTGGCCGTCTCACTCGCCAGTGAGTTGGTCTTCGACAAGCCCGGCCACCTCGACGGTGTCCGCTGTCTGGGCGTGGATGAGCACAAGTGGAAACACCTTCGCGGGCAGGGTGATCCGGACTTCGTGACCGTGATCGTGGACCTGACGCCGGTGATCGACGGAACCGGGTCTGCTCGCTTGTTGGACATGGTGGCGGGCCGGTCGAAGGCCGCGCTCGTGGAATGGCTGGGCAAGCGGGATGCGAACTTCCGCAGCCGGGTGCAGGTGGTGGCGATGGATGGGTTCGCCGGCTACCGCACCGCCACCGCCGAAGCGCTACCCGCCGCGCGGGCGGTGATGGATCCGTTCCACGTCGTGCACCTGGCGGCGGAGAAGCTCACCGTGTGCCGGCAACGGATCCAGCAGGCCACCTGTGGGCATCGCGGTCGAGTCGGGGACCCGCTGTATGGGATCCGGCGGATCCTGCTCACCCGCACCGACCTGCTCGCCGACAAGCAGAAGGACAAACTCGCCACCGCACTCGACGGTGACGATGCACACCTGCCGGTGGAAGTGACCGCGTGGTGCTATCAGGACCTGATCGCCGCCTACGCCGACACCAACAAGCGCGCCGGGAAGCTGGCGATGGCCAGGTGTCTCAAACGGATCCGAACCGGTCTACCCGCAGGGTTGGAGGAGTTGGCACAACTCGGCCGCAGTCTGTGGAAACGCCGTAGTGAGATCCTCGCCTACTTCGATGTCGGGGTGTCGAACGGTCCGGTCGAGGCGATCAACGGCCGTCTCGAGCATCTGCGTGGCATCGCGCTCGGGTTCCGGAATCTCGACCACTACATCTTGCGGTCGTTGATCCACTCCGGGCAGCTTCAGGAGCGAATCAACGCACTCTGAAACGGAAAGAGCCGGTTTCCTGAAGAAGGGCACCCGCTCGGCCGGGGGTGCAGCGCCAGTACTCCGGCACCGCCGGGCGGGTGGAAAACTGCCAGATCGGGGCCTTCCTCGCCTACGCCAGCGCCGCCGGCCACGCCCTGATCGACCGGGAGCTGTACCTGCCCGAGTCGTGGACCTCCGACCGGGACCGGTGCCGCGCCGCCGGGATCGGCGACGAGGTGGAATTCGCCACCAAACCGAGACTGGCGCAACGCATGATCGAACGCGCCCTCGACGCCGATGTCCCGTTCTCCTGGCTCACCGCCGACGAGGCCTACGGGCAGGTGAAGTACCTGCGGGTCTGGCTAGAGGAACGGGATATTTCCTACGTGCTGGCCACGCGCTGCAACGACGACGTGTTAACCCCACACGGCCGCGCCGGGCGTGCCGACGAGATGATCGCCGCGGTCCCGGCGAAGCAGTGGCGCCGGATCTCCGTCGGCGACGGCGCACACGGGCCGCGGGAGTATTCCTGGGTGCGGATCCCGATCCGGATCGCCTGGGCACCCGG
>NZ_JBHUSF010000274.1:0-12638 GCF_042673295.1 Rhodococcus sp. NPDC057014 | reverse complement strand
GCCTCGAACCCCGGGCGGCGGGAGCGGCGTGTGCTCACCGACCGGCCACATCCTCCGGAACCCCGTCATCACGGCCTTCCAGGCGCCGCCATCCGATATCGGCGCCGTGTGACGCTGGTGCTCAGCGAGTGCCGAGATCGACTGTGCGGACGTTGACTTCGAGGGGGATCACGTCGCTGCGCACCCAGGTGTCGTACACGTCGTAGCGCTGCCCCTCGGCCGTCCACGACGTCGACCGGATGCACAGCATCGGTTCGTTCGCGTCGATGTCGAGGGCCTCGGCGATCTCCGCCCTCGGATGCTTTGCCTGAATGAGCCGGTGGGCACCGCCGAGCGCGAAGCCCGCACTCGAGAGCAGCGTGCTCAGTGACGCGTGTCCGGTGAGCACGTCGGCCGCCCCGGCGAGCACCGGTATCAGAACCGGTGGACTGTAGTTGGTGCTGAACAGCGCCGGCTTGCCGTCGAGGGACCGCACCCGGACCAGCTCGAACCCAATCGACCCCTCCGGCAGCTGCAGGGCCCGGCACACGTCCACCGGCAGCGCGGTGGCACCGGAGCGAAGCACCTCGGTGCTCACCGTCCGATGCTGATGACCGATGGCGTTTTCGAGGAAGCCTTCCTTGCCCTGGATCACCCACCCGGTACCGTCGACGGCCTCGCTCGCGAACACGCCCCGCTTGGGAATGCGCTGGGCGACACCACGGGACTCGAGATGCTGCAACGCCTGACGCACCGTGGCCCGGGACAGACCGAACTCGTCGCACAGGTCCTGCTCGCTGGGCAGCCGGGCGCCGCGGGCGATGTCCCCGGACGAGATCCGCTGCTCCAGCACCTGCGCGAGCTGCTGGTAGTACGGGACCTCCGATTGGCGGTCGATCACACTCTCGACGCTCACGTGGCTCCCTCCCCTATCCGGGTGCCCCGCGACCGGCCGCCGCGGCGTTACACCTGTCTGGATCATATGTCCTGTACGGACATCGTCCAGGAGGGTGGCCGCACTCCGCCCGCGGCCACCTGGCTGGGCCGATTCGTCCACGATCTGCTGGTTCATTGCCGCTCCTCCTTCGAGATCTGAAACTCCCGCTTGCCTCTCTGTGACTTAGACCATATAGTACGTGTTGTACGTACAGTCCGTACAAACAAATTTGAACTTCGAAGGAAAGTGAACCGACGATGAGCATGGAATACCGGATGCGCCGCACGCTGCCCAACGATCGGGCGGCGATCATCATGCCGGTCGATCACGGGCTGATCTTCAACCGCATCAAGGGCCTCGAGACCCCCTCGGCGCCGTTCGCGGAGTGGGCCGAGTCTGACGTCACCGGCTTCATGATGACCCCGGGCCAGGTCAAGCAGACCGAAAAGTTCTTCGCCGAGCACCCGCACCTGAGCCGCGTGCTGACCATCGACACCTACTACGACGTCACCAACCTCGACGGCGGCGGCTCCCACGAGCTGATCACCACCGTCGAGGAAGCCGTCCGCATGGGCGTCGACGCGGTGAAGATGCTGTTCCCGTGGAACATCTCCCGCGCCGAGCAGGCCGCCATGTGCGCCCGCGTCGGCAAGGTCGTCACCGCCTGCGACGCGTGGGACATCCCGCTGGTGCTCGAGCCGGTCATCATGGGTGCCCCCCGCACCGAAGAGGTCGTCATCGAGGAGGAGAAGGTCGCCCGCATCGCCTACGACCTCGGTGCACACATCATCAAGATCGCCTTCCCCGGCGAGGAGCGCACCGCGCGACTGGTCGAGGAACTCGGCGTTCCCCTGGTCATCGCCGGGGGACCGCTGTCGGGTGACGTCTCCGAGACCGTCGACGCGATCGGGCAGACCCTGCGCGCCGGTGCCCGCGGAATCATCGTCGGGCGCAACATCTGGCAGCGCGAGCGCAGCGAAGGCGAAAAGGTGCTCAAGGAAATCGGCACTCTCACCCGGAACGTGAGCTTCTCCGCCTGAGCGGGTAACCCGCTGCTAGGCACGACAACGAGGACAGGACAGATGACGAGAGACCGCAGCGAGCGCTCACCGGTGGTGTGCGGAGTCGATATCGGCAGCACGAACACCAAGGTCGTCGCGCTCACTCCCCAGGGGGCGGTCGTCGCCAGGCGGCGACGCACCACCCCCCGGGGAGCGGTCGACCCGTCCGTCGACGCGCAGCATTTGCTGTTCGCGATCGAGGAGATGATCCTCGACATCTGTGGCGACTCCTACCGGGTGCACGCGGTGAGCGTGGCAGGTGTCGGTGAGGACGGTGTGCTCGTCGACGATTCACTTGCTCCGCTCACGACGGCGCTGGCCTGGTTCGATCCCCGGCGCGCCGCAGTTTTCGCCGACCTGGCCGCCCGGATCGGTCCGCACGAGAGCCTGTGCACCGCCGACGACGCCGCCCGCACCCTCGTCGGCTGGCGGTGGGCCCTCGACCAGCCGGGCACCTCCCATGCCCGCTCCTGGGTCGCGCTCACCGATTACCCGGCGAGCGTGTGGACGGGCACCCCGTTCTTCAGCGACACCCTCGCGGCCCGCACCGCCGCTTGGAACGGTCGCACCCGCGAGTGGGTCGGCGGCCGGGTGGCCGCCACCCTCGGCACCACCGCGTTGCTGCCGCCGGTGCGCCGGGCGGGAGAGGTCATCGGCGGCTTCGTCTCCGGCCGCCTGACCGCCGCGGGCGTCATCGATCCCGACGCTGTGGTCGTCGCCGGCGGGCACGACCACCCGATCGGCGGGTGGGCGGTGCACGCGATGGATCCCGGCGCCGTCCTCGATTCGATGGGCACCGCCGAGGTCGTGGTCGCTCAGGCTCCTGCGGCCGGTATCGCCCGCAGCGACGACCTGGATGTGGCGCCGGGAATCTGTTCTCCCGGAACCACGGTGCTGTCGGTGGAGGAGTTGGCCCGCAACGTCGAGTGGGCCTACCAGGACCCGGCCGTCGGCGAACGGCTGCACGAGCTGATCACCGGCGACACCACCCCCGACGCCTATCTGCACGAGCAGGTGTTCGTCCCTGGCGGCCGCGGCGGCGAAGCGCCCCGCTACGCCCCCGACGCTCCCACCTCACCGCTCTCGCGGGCCTCCGCCGTCCTGGGAGCGCTCGCCCGCCTCGGCGCCCACGCCCAGGACACCGTCGCCGCGTGCCTGCCCGGGCAGCCCGCCATCTACGCCGCCGGCGGCTGGTCCCGCTCCCCCGGATGGGTGCAGGCCAAGAAGGCCGTCACCGGCCGCGACCTCACCGTCATCCCCGAACCCCAGGTCACCGCCACCGCAGCGGCACTGCTGGCGGCACATGCGATCGGGTGGGACCCCGAGCCTGCGGCCGCACTGGGGATGACGGCTCACCCCGACACCCTCGCTTCTGCCGTCTCCCCGGCGTAGCCACTAGTGGTCTGTCTGCGATTTGATCTTGTGGAGGGAGGTGCGGCCGCGTTGAACTTTGGCGATGATGTCTTCCGCGGTCGCTTTCCACACGAAGGGCTTGGGCTCCTTGTTCCAGTGTTGTGCCCACGTGGTGATCGCGTCGGCAAGGTCGGTGACGCTGGTGAAGACGCCGCGGCGCAGCCGCTTGTCGGTCAGTTCTTTGAACCAGCGTTCGATCAGGTTCAGCCAGGAACTCGACGTTGGGGTGTAGTGCAGGTGCCACCGGCGACGGTTCTTGTGCGCCAACCACGCTTTGATTTCCGGGGTCGAGTGCGCGGACAGGTTGTCGAGCACGACGTGAACGTCGAGCGAGCGCGGGACGCTGGCGTCGATCTGCTTGAAGAACCGCAGCACATCGGCTCCGGCGTGGCCCTTGCGGAGGTCTGTGAGGACCTCCCCGGTGCCGACGTTCATCGCCGCGAACAGGTCGATGGTGCCGTTGCGCTTGTAGTCGTGCGTCATCGTCCCGGCGCGTCCCGGCTTCATGGGCAGCGACGGCTGGGTGCGGTCCAACGCCTGGCATTGGGTCTTCTCGTCGAACGAGAACACCACTGCCCGCGCGGGCGGGTTCAGGTACAGCCCAACGACATCGACCAGTTTCTCCTCGAATCGCGGATCGTTGCTGATCTTGAACGTCGCGACCCGCCAGGGTTTGAGGTTGTGGTCAGCCCAGATCTTCGCGACGGAGTCCTTACCGATCCCGACGCGGGCGGCCATCGTCCGGGTGCTCCAGTGTGTCGAGCCGTCCGTCGGACGCTCCTGATGGGTCAACCGCAGCACCTCCTCGACTGTGCCCGCCGGCAAACTCGGTTTGCGGCCTCGCCCCTTCGCGACCGTCCCGACCCCGGAAGTTCCCTCTTCTGCGAAGCGAGAGCGCCAGCGCCGCACCGCTTCCGGAGTCACCTGGCAACGTCGGGCTATCTCGGCATTGGCGACTCCGTCGCCTGCCCACAGCAAGGCCCGCGCCTGGACCACCTTCCGGTGCGGCAGTGTCGTCGAGGCCGCCATCCGCCTCAACTCCGCCCGCTGTTCGTCACTGACAGACAACGCCGCTGCAACCATGCATCGACTATACAAAACGTTCCACTAATTCGCAGACGGACCACTAGCAATCACGTCGTTGTTTACGGCGCTGCTCGGCCGACGTAGGCAGGCAAGGAAGCCGAACGCACCTGCTCGACAACGGGTCTCGTCGGCGTCGCCGACATCTGCATCGCTGTGCCCTGTGTCCGCACACACCGACCAGCAAGGAACCTCATGACCCTCACCGAAGATCGCCACCCGAGTGCCGACGCCGACTCGACCCCGATCGATGTCACCTCGCTGCTCTCACCGCGGCGAGCGAAGATCGTCTGCACCCTCGGTCCCGCCGTCGGAACCGAAGAGCATGTCCGCGCCCTCGTCGAGTCCGGAATGGACGTCGCCCGGTTGAACTTCAGCCACGGCGACCACGCCGATCACGAGGCCAACTATCAGCGGGTCCGCGCCGCCGCTGATGCCACCGGAACGCCAGTGGGCATCCTGGCCGATCTGCAGGGGCCGAAAATCCGCCTCGGCCGCTTCGCCGACGGCGCGGCGGTGTGGGCGCCCGGCGAGAGTGTGCGGATCACCGTCGAGGACTGCCCCGGCGATCATCACCGCGTGTCCACCACCTACGCCCGCCTCGCCGACGACGCCCGGCCCGGCGACCGGCTTCTCGTCGACGACGGCAAACTCGCCCTCACCGTGACCGCGGTCGAGGGACCGGACGTGGTCTGCACCGTCGTCGAAGGCGGACCGGTCTCGAACAACAAGGGTCTGTCCCTGCCCGGGATGAACGTGTCGGTGCCGGCCCTGTCCGACAAGGACATCGCCGACCTCGAGTTCGCACTCGGGCTCGGTGTCGATCTGGTGGCGCTGTCTTTCGTACGGTCCGCCGCCGACCTCGAGCTGGTGCATGAGGTGATGGACCGCGTCGGCCGACGAGTCCCGGTCATCGCGAAGATCGAGAAACCCGAAGCCGTCGAGAATCTCGAGACCATCGTCGCCGCGTTCGACGCGATCATGGTCGCCCGCGGTGACCTCGGGGTCGAGCTTCCCCTCGAACAGGTGCCGCTGGTGCAGAAGCGAGCCGTCCAGCTCGCCCGCGAGTACGCCCGCCCGGTGATCGTCGCCACCCAGATGCTCGACTCGATGATCGAGAACTCCCGGCCCACCCGTGCCGAAGCATCCGATGTCGCCAACGCCGTCCTCGACGGCGCCGACGCGGTGATGCTCTCCGGGGAGACCTCGGTCGGCAAATACCCGATCGACACTGTCCGCACCATGGCCCGGATCCTCGCCGCCGTCGAACGCGAATCCACCCGGGTTCCTGCCCTCACTCACACTCCCCGCACGAAGGGCGGAGTGATCTCCTTCGCCGCACGTGACGTCGGCGAACGACTCGCCGCCACAGCGCTCGTGGCCTTCACCCAATCCGGCGACACCGTCCGCCGGCTCGCCCGGCTCCACACCCCGCTACCGCTGCTCGCCTTTACCCCGGTGCCGGAAGTCCAGCGGCAACTCGCCCTGACCTGGGGAACCGAAACCTTTCTGGTCGAGCCGGTCACGTCGACCGATGCGATGATTCGCCAAGTCGACACCGCCCTGCTGGAACTGGGCCGCTACAGCCCCGGTGATCTGGTGGTGATCGTGGCCGGCTCACCGCCCCACACCGTCGGATCGACCAATCTCATCCACGTGCACCGCATCGGCACCGACGATTTCGCCACGCACTGACCTCATCAGAGATGTTCGGAACCGGCTGCCGCCTGCCTGCATGAGAGGCGGGCTGTGGCCGGTCAACCTCGAGTGAGAAAGATAGATCCATGGCTTTGTCGCGACCTGATACCCGGTCGTTCACCCCCCCTCACCGAATGGTGGGACTGGCAGAAGCGCGCCGCATGCCGCGGCATGAGTTCGTCGATCTTCTTCCACCCCGACCGCGAACGAGGCCCCGCCCGGGAACGACGCACCCGAGTTGCGAAGTTCATCTGCGGACACTGCCCCGTCATCGACAGTTGCCGCGCGCACGCTCTTACCGTCGTGGAGCCTTACGGCATCTGGGGCGGACTGTCCGAATCCGAACTGCGCGACGCGACCGGCCTACAGTACTGACCCGCAAACCGACTTTTGTACGTACAGTACATATGATCTAGACGGTACGGTCGAAGTGTTGTAACGTCGGTCACAACGACTTCGTCCTCGGACGACGACCCCACCTCCACCTCCACGGCAGAAAACGAGGTAGCGCAATGCAACCCGTGTTACTCGGCGGACAGCATCCTGCGGTTCCCTTCGACGCAGTCACAACGGCCCAAGCAGGCATCTTCCCCGGACTTCTCGGTTCACTCGTAAGTTCGGCGGCGGCGACTGCGGAGCACACGCTATGACCGGCAAGCCCGCCGGGCAGAGTGCAGCGGCACGCCTGGTGGACCGCCTCGGCATGCCGCCGTCACTCGCTTTCGGGTTTCTCGGTCTGCTGCTGTTCATGATCGGTGACGGCGTCGAATCGAATTACCTGTCCCCGTTCCTGATTCACACCGAGGGCTACTCGGAGTCGACGACCGCCTTCACCATCAGCATGTACGGGATCTTCGTCACCGTCGGGTCCTGGCTCGCCGGCACCCTGTCCTCGATCATCGGCCCCCGCCGGGTGATGTGGATCGGCGCCGCCACCTGGGTGGCACTCGAAGTCGTGTTCCTGATCCCGGGCGTCGCGATGGACAATCACTGGATCTCCATCTCGGCGTACGCACTACGCGGCATCGGCTACCCATTCTTCGCCTACGCCTTCCTGGTCTGGATCAACCTGACCACCCCGGCACGTCAGCGCGGCAGCTCGGTGGGCTGGTTCTGGTTCGCCTTCGGCGCGGGCCTGCCCACCCTGGGATCGTTGATCGCCAGTGGCGCAATCCCTCTCATCGGCGAGTACCAGACCTTCTGGCTGGGCACCGCACTGGTCGTCGCCGGCGCCGCGATCGCACTGTTCGGAGTCCGTGACCGCACCTACGCAGGCCCCTCCGGCACCGAGAGCGCCGGCGGGGAAATGCTCAAAGGGCTCACCATCCTCTGGCGCGATAAGCGGGTCGCCGCAGGAGCGTTCGTCCGGCTCGTCAACACCGCCCCGAACTTCGCGCTGTTCGTCGTCGCACCCCTGTTCTTCATCGACCAGATCGGGTTCTCCCAGAGCACCTATCTCGCCATCGTCACCGTCGTCTATACCGCGAACATCTTCGCGAACCTGATGTTCGGAATCATCGGCGACCACTTCGGCTGGCGGCGCACCGTCACATGGTTCGGCTGCGTCATGTGCGCGGTGGGCATCGTCCTGCTCTACTACGTGCCACTGTGGGTCGGCCCCAACGTTCTCGTGGTGATCCTGTGTTGGGCGGTATTCGGGATCGGGCTCGCCGGGTTCGTACCCCTGACCGCGCTGGTGCCGTCCATGGTCGCCCCCGACGACCGCGGCAGTGCGCTGGCGGTCTACACACTCGCCGCGGGATTGTCTGCCTTCGTCGGCCCGGCACTCGCCGGACTGCTCGGCGGCGCCGCACACATGCCGATCCTGATCTGGACGTTCGCGGGACTATACATCGCAGCCGCCGCGGTCACCTACGTCCTACGCACCCCCAGCGACCCCGGATCTGCACACCACGTTGCCGAGGGCGACAGTGCGAGCGACGACCGCGGAAGCGATGTCCCTAAGCAACGCACGGTCGCTGAGAACCACTGAACTGCCCCGTCGGCGACTGCCTTCCCAGCGTCGCCGACGGGTGCTTCCCAAACATTGCGTCACCATACGACCACACCCAGCAAAGGAGCCCCCGATGACCGCCACCATCACCCGAGAGCGCGTCGGACATTTCGTCCGGCGCAACAACCAACACGGCTACCGCACCGGACAATGGGCACAGATCCTGATGACCGTCCCGTCACGCGACCGCGACTGCTGGCTGGTCGCGTATCAAGACGGCGAAACCGACGTGATCCCAATCGCCAATCACACCAACCAGTACGAATTCCGCACCAAGCCGGTCGACTGGCGGCGCTGACCCCCTGGCCAGAGACTGCCCCGGGGACCTGATTGCGATCTTTCTCGCTACTCCACAGCCCGGCGGTGAAGGCTGGACCAACCGTCGACACTCGTGACTTCCCGCGGGCGGTCAGTCCCGGGGCCGAAACGCCGGATCGGGCGCACAGGAATCAGGCACCGTGTCGTGTCAGCCGCCATCCGCGAAGGGCAGCTGCGTAACCGGCGGCCGCGCCGAGGCCTGCGCTGACAATCAGGCCGGCCACAAGAAACGGGAGGGGTCCACCGATGCCGCTCCGGCCGCCGGCCCGTCACGGGCATTCCGTCCCCACCTGCACGAAATCCACGGTCGCGGCACCACGACGGCGCTCTGCAGATCAAAAAGCGTGCTCACCTGGCTTTTTGAACGAGACGCTGCGTAAATGTTTTTCTACAGCACTCACTCCGCACAAACCATAAGTGACACGGAGGGAAGCCCGCGAGGGAGGTAGACGATATTCGTTCCTTGTAGGTTCCGCGACTGTCCTGTGCCATTGGATCTGAGGCACTTTGTGCCACCGCAGTTTAGCAATGCAGTTCGCCCACCTGCCTTTTTTCATCGGGGCTCGGAGATGGCCGTTTCTGGGCGTTCAGTCGTCGTCGCCGATGAGGCACAGAGGGCCCGACCCTTGGTCCGGGCGCGAAGTAGGCGTCCTCTGGTCAGGAGTTCGCCGGTACGAGTGCTCGATACACGTTGAGGCCCGCGGCTCGCCGCCCCAATCATCCCGGCCCCTGTGTCGTGCACCGTAGATCCTGCACAGCGTGAGCCTCTGGCTGAGATCGACATGCGATCATCTGCGCACTCGCCCACCCGGCCCGCTACCGTCTGTCGTATGGGGACAACGTTCCACGGGCCGAGTCCGTGGTCGCACATCACCCGCGCGATCGGCACGAGAGGTGCCCGGTGCGCGGCTATCGCCTATGTCGGTCAGGATGCGCCAAACCTGCTTCCTCTGCGCGCCGGTGACGTCTTGGTCGTCAACGCCTCCAAGGCTGCGGTCCGTGCGCATGCCACTTCCCCTGCTGCCCTGGCCTATTACCTCGGCAAAGGTGTTCGGGTTCTGTCGTCCCCAACGTTGCATGCGAAGGTAATCGCCACGAACCGGCGTGCGGTGGTCGGTTCGGCGAATGCGTCCGAGAACTCCACCTTCGCTGATGATGCCGTGATCATCACCGATGACCCTGAGGTCGTTGCCTCAGTGCGGAAATTCATCGACGGCATCGACGAGATCACTGAAGTCGATCAGGTGTTCATCGACAACGCCAACCGCGAGTGGGAAATCGGCAGGGCGGTGCCAATCCCTGGAGTCACTGGCCGATTCCGCGACACCGAAGCTGATTTTCTGCCCGCCCCGGTCACCCGGATGTTCGTCAAACATGCCATCGACTACACACCTAGCCTTACGGAACAACACCTGATGGAACAGCCGCGTCCCCGGCAGCGAACGACCGCCGGACCTGTGGTGAAATACCAACTCGAATCGCTCCGCCTCGATAGTCCCAGCGCTGTCCGGCGCGGCGACGTCATCGTTTTCGTCTCTGCCGACGACGAATGGATCTACGCGCCGGCCGTCGTGGTCTCCGATGCCGTTCGGATCCCGCGGTCGGGCGGCGCAGTGCTGTACTTCCTACGCATCCGCGCCGACCTGCCTCCGCTTTCCCTCTCCGATGCCACGGCGGCGCTCGCCGACCTCGGTCATCCTGGCCCGCGACTGCAGACCGATCATTACGTCCGCTCCCCCACACTCCGCGCTGCATTGCTGACGCTGTGGGACTTCTGACGTGCTCGCCTTCCAACGCTCGCAGTGAGTCTCGATCATCGGGATCGCCACGCTCTGGTAACGCTATCGAGGTGGCGCTGCGGGCGTAGCTCGCCCGTGTCGCGGTCGTCTGCCTGACCGCGACATATGTCTGTTGAGTTCTGTGCGGGGGCGAGCCGACTTGACGGGGCTGTCAGAGCCGCGGCCGACGATGGACCTATTCGTCGGGCGAGTATCCAGAACCGGCGTCGGGTAGTCGAATCCAAAGGCCCGCCCGTCAGCACTTGGCCTGCGACGCTCAACACCGCGTTACTGGAACGGCGCCGGTTTCGGTGTGCTGGCCCGCCCGCTCCGGGGCGGCGAGGTATCCGAATCCCGCCTCCACCGCTCGACGGGCCGCGTTCTACGCAAATATCCGGTGGATCAGGTTGATTTCCATGGTGCGACCACGGGTTGGCTTGGGCAGACGAATTCGAGGATGCCGTTGCTGCAGGCGAGGTCGCGTTCCTTCTGCGCCTGGCTGGGAGCACTCAAGATGCGATTACACGAAAAGTCTTGGCATGCAGAAATGCTTGAGCATATTGCTGCCGAACTGCAGGAACCACTTGGCCTGCAAACACGGCCGGCTGCCGACGGGTGCGCCACGCTCGGCTGGGTCCCGATATCCAGATGATTCGCATGCGAGTGCCCAAGAAATCGTATATGGCGTACGACACACTCTTGGGATCGAAGTCGTCGGCGTCATACGATTTGGTTTGCACCGGCTGATCCGATGTGCAGGCCGCTGGTGCCGCAACGCCGTGAGTTGAATCTTGTTCAGCCACCGGAGTTCGCGCTGCTTGACCGATCCTCGACTGCCGGTGTCGCGGCCCCGCCGTCCGCCAGCTCCGGCGGGGTTCCGCGTGGCTTGACCCGTGGCGACTCGACGCGACTCAATGACAACGGGTGACGCCAACGAGCCCATCTGCGCCGGCTCGTACATTCTCGCCAACTCCACTGACGCGCGAAGCTGCGGAGGCAGGGCGGTCGACAGTCGCCCTTCTCAGAGGTACTTCACTGTCGAATTTCGTTGCAGTAGAAGATTTTTAGACTATTCTCGAAGCAGCTGTCTTTACGCACCAACCTCGAACGATCATATATAATCGTCGATCACGCGGGCATATGGATCCCACTTCGTGTGAAACCTGATCTGCCCCGAGCTCTGTCCGCAAAGGCGCCCGAGCTCCGTCGGCAAAGACTAAGAATCGTCGCCCTGACTGGGGTTTGCTCGCGACGCCCGGTATTGATCCCAGCCCCCGACAGCCTCCCGCATTGGTTGTGACCACGGTCCGCCTTTTGCACGCTCCTGACCAAGCGGGAAGGATCGATCCGTGCTGAACCTCTCTCCAACACACCTGACTGACTTACTCACCACAATGCGTTTTCAACCCGCGCTTTGCGTGATGCACGGTGCATCACCTGATGTTCGGGTGATGCACGGTGCATCACCCGAACACGGTGGGTAGGTCGCGAAGGCCCCGTGCAAGTAGGCGCCGACCTCTTCATCGGGCTCAGTTCCCGCACACCGCTGAGCCATTCGATCGGTCTGTGGAAAATATGCCGACGCTACTTATCTTCCTGAGGTCACTTGGCGTTCGCTAAACACCCAGTCCACCCCGCGATCCGGCGAGGAACACGAGCCACCTTCGTGCCGACACCACTCCGAAAGCTTCGATTGCCGCCCGGACCCGGTTCACTACACGGCGAAGCATTCCTGCATGCAGCACCGGAGGTCGCGGCTGATGCAGGCCGGTCAGGTCCGACCTTTCCCTCCATAGGTCTCACCTCCGACGGCACCGGGTCGCATAGCACGTGGACCATCGACGGCCCAGCCCCACAGATCAATGGGGACGTCCAGGCTTGGAACACGAGGAAATCGAGGCCGCACGCTGAGACATACCCGCCTGACGACGCGTGCTCTGACCTGATGGTCCTGCTCCGCCGAACCAGTCGTGGCCCCGTCGTGAAATCAACGGCACTGAACCACACCAGCCTCCTTCTCGCGGCAGACCGGTGTGGGCGGCGCCCTGGACGGTGCTGCCATCTCCGCGGGCATGGCGTGCGCTCCGCTGCCCATCACATCGAAGTCGCAACACCACGACACCCTGCGGAATGCCCTAGCTTCGGTGATGCACCGTGCATCACCGAAGCTGTACACCCCGGCCCGGGCAGGTCTATCCGGCCCGATCGATGCGAGGATCACACTCACCCGTGATGCACGGTGCATCACCGCAGCAAGTCGGATAGGGCCACCTCGTCGCCAATCTGCCGATATGCGCGGCCGCTTGTTGTGCTACTCCGCGGTGATGCACGGTGCATCACCGCGGAGAAGTCACAAC
>NZ_JBHUSF010000273.1:0-12654 GCF_042673295.1 Rhodococcus sp. NPDC057014 | reverse complement strand
TCGACGCCGACCGCTCTGTTCGCGTCGTACTGGTGTCGGGAAATGGTCCGTCGTTCTGCGCCGGCGCCGACCTCAAGGAACGCAAGGGGAAGAACGCCGCTTGGGTCCGCCGCCGGCGGATCGCGTCGTTCGCCGCATACGCGGCCATCGAGTCCTGCAGTAAACCCGTCGTCGCGCTCGTCCACGGCAGCGTCGTCGGGTCCGGTGGCGAGATCTCGATGGCATGCGATTTCATCATCGGCGCCACCAACACCACTTTCCGTTTCCCGGAGGCACATTGGGGAACCGTCGGAGCCACCCAGCGCCTCCAACGCGTGATCGGCAAGAGGCGCGCCAAGGAACTTCTGTTCACCAACCGGATCCTCGGCGCGGACGAGGCGGAAAGGCTGGGACTCCTGGTCCGCACCGTCGACGCCGCCGATCTCCTCGAAACCGGCCGCGCCGTGGCCGAGACGATCGCCGACGCACCGGCCCTGTCGATGTCACTGACCAAGCGCGCGGTCGACCTCGGCTCGGAAACCGACCTCGATCGGGGGATCCGCATCGAAATGACCGCCATCGAACAGAACCTGGCCGACGGAGGGTGGAAAGACGGCGTCGACCGCTTCGTCACGACCCGCAACGGAAAGAAGGCGCCGTGATCGCCCCCACCTTCACGCTCGACGGACTCTGCCCCGTCACGACCCACCACGCACTTCACAGGGCCGTCACCATCGGCCCCGATGTGGAGGCGATCGTGACCGCGCGCGAGCGGGTCACCTTCCGCGAGCTCGCGGCGAATGCCGCAGCGATTACCCGCGCGCTGAACGCGCACGGCGTGCGGAAAGGCGACCACGTCGCCGTCTGCCTCGGAAACGGTGCCCGCTGGGTCGAAATCTTCCTGGCGGTGACCGCACTCGGCGCCGTCGTCGTTCCCGTCAACACTCGTTTCCGGGCCGACGAGATGGCGCACGTTCTCAAACAGTCACGCTCCTCACTGCTGATCACGGCAGATGCCTTCCTCCGGGTCGACTTCATCGGCATGCTGTGCCAGATAGCGCCTGGGGTCGACGCCCCGTTCGGCGCCGGTGATCTCCCGGAGCTTCCCGATCTCGGATCGGTCGTCGTGGTCGGCACCAACACTCCGGCGGGCGCGCGGCAGTGGAACGACTTTCTCGCCGACGGCTCGAATCTGCCCGCCGCGCTCCCCAAAGCCGAACCAGACGATGTCGCACTCATCCAGTACACCTCCGGCACGACGTCATTCCCCAAGGGCGTCCTGCTCACCCACCGCAGCTTGTGCGCCAACGGATTCTTCTCCGGCGGCCGCCTCGGACTGCGCATCGCCGACCGATTCCACAGCGCACGCCCGTTCTTCCACGTCGCAGGCTCGAGTCTGTCTGTACTCGCGTGCATCCAACACGTTTGCACCCTCGTGACCATGGACCGCTTCGAACCCGGCGAAACCTTGCGGCTGTTCGAAGAGGAAAGGTGCACACACTTTTCCGGGAACGACACCATCGCCCTGATGATCCTAGGCCATCCCGACGTCCGCACTCGCCGCTTGTATCTGCGCGGGGCATGGGTGGCCGCAACATCGTCCATCGTCCGGCAAGTCATCGACGTGCTCGGTGCCACCGAATGCGTCGTCGGATACGGACTGTCCGAGGCCTCGCCGAATGTCGCCCAATCCTGCTGGTGGGAACCGGAGGAGGTCCGGGTCAGTACCGCGATGCGGATCGAACCCGGCGTCGAGGTACGGATCAGCTCGCTCGGGGACGGTGGCACGCTACCGACCGGTGAACGCGGCGAGATCCAGGTCCGCGGCTGGAACGTGATGCAAGGGTATTTCGATCTTCCCGAGCAGACACGATCCGCTGTCGACGACGACGGATGGCTACACACCGGCGACGTCGGCTACCTCGACAGCGACGGCCGCCTCGTTTTCACCGGCCGTACCAAGGAACTCATTCGCGTCGGCGGCGAGAACGTTGCACCGGCCGAGGTGGAGGACATCCTCCACAAGCATCCGGACATCCGCCAGGCCGTGGTGATCGGCGTCGCCGATCCCCGACTGATCGAGGTTCCCTTCGCCTTCGTCCAGCTCACCGAGAATCGACATCTCGACCGCGACGATCTGGCGCAATGGTGCAAACAGCACATGGCGGGATTCAAGATCCCCCGCCACATTCACTTCGTTGCCGACTTCGAGTCGATCGGCATGACGGCGAGCGGGAAGGTTCGCAAAACTGACGCTGTGATCACTGCGAACGCGTTGCTCACTTCCGAACCTGCCGTAGAGAGCCGACGATGACCACGTTCGATATCCCCACCAAGATCACGCGCCTGCTCGGCATCCGGGTTCCGCTCGTCCAAGCCGGAATGTCCTGGGCTTCGTCGTCACCGGCGTTGCCGCTGGCCGTCTCCCGCGCCGGCGGGCTGGGAGTTCTCGCGGCAGGTCCCATGCGGATGAACGATTTCACGGACGCCGTGGATGTTCTGCGCGCCGAGGCATCGACACCGTTCGCCGTGAATCTTCCGCTGTATCGGCCAGGTTCCGACGACATCATCGACTACCTCGTGTCGCATCCGGTCCCGACCGTGATCGCCTCCCAAGGCGGGCCGAAGAAACACCTCGCCCGACTCCACGAAGCCGGAACCCGATGGATCCACGTCGTCTCCACGGTCGAGCACGCCCACAAGGCAGCAGCTGCGGGGGTGGACGGACTCGTCGTCGTCGGCGGCGAAGCCGGCGGCCACCCGCCCACCGATCTGGTCTCGACGCTGGTAGTCGTCCGCGCCGTCCGCAAAGCCCTTCCCGACATCCCCCTCGTCGCCTCAGGCGGGTTCGCCGACGGAGCAGGGCTCGCTGCCGCCCTGAGCCTCGGTGCGGACGCAGCCCAATTCGGCACCCGATTCATCGCGAGCCGCGAAGCCAACGTCTCTCCGTCCTATCGACAACGGATCGTCGACGCCACCATCGACGACACCCACGTCGTCGGCCGCGACCTCGGTGTCATCCGCATGCTGTCCAACGACTTCAGCAAACAGATGCTCGAACTCGAACACACCGGGGCCCCACTCGAAGAACGCGAGAGGACGTTTCGCGCCGCCACCCTCAAGGCCGCCGCCCTGCACGGCGACGTCACGACCGGGAAAGTCGAAGCCGGACAGTCCGCCGGCCTCGTCGACTCGATCCAAGGCGCCGCCGACATCGTCGACTCCATCATCAGCGAATACCTCGCGATCGTCGCGGCACTCCCGACCGCGCAGGTCACGTCGGAATCCCCGGCCTGAACCCGGACACACGGCGCACAGGCCTGCAACGGTCATCACCAATCCGCTCCGGGCGAGCGTGTTGGTGATTCCGCGCTCAGTTGACCGCGATGTCGTATGCCCAGGCGTTGACGGTGTTGCGGGGAGCGTCGAAGAGAGTGGTGAGGTTGTGGACGTCGGAGGTCGCGGCGACGCTGTTGCGGTCTGTGAACAGTGGCAACGCGACGGCGTTGTCGAGGAGGAATTCCGTCACCTTGTCGAACAGGCCTGCTCGTGTGGTGTCGTCGGTCGCCTTGGTGGCCTGCACCAGCCACTGGTCGACCTGGGGGTCGGCGAGCTTGGATCCGGCGACGATCGATCCGACGGTGATGCCGTCGATCTGACCGTACTTCAGGTCCGGTGTGGTGGAGCCGAAGGCGCGGTTGAGTTGCAGTGACAGATCGAGTCCGCCGACCTGCCGGGGGAACGCCTCGTAGTCGTTGCGGGCGAGCAGGTCGTACACCAGCGCGTTCTCGACGTATTCGAGTTCCACCTCGGCTCCGAGGTTCTGGCGGATCTCCGCCTGCCACGCCGCGAGAACGTCGTCGAGCGGGTAGGTGGGAATGGTGGCCAGGAGCCGGACCTTCAGTCGGGATCCGCCGGCGTCGGTGCGGTAGCCGTCACCGTCGCGGCCGGTCCAGCCGGCGGCGTCGAGCAGCGAGTTGGCCTGGTCTATGTCGGCGGGGTAGGTGTCGTCGTGGCGGGGATCGAAGTATTTGCTGTCCGGGGATAGCAGGCTCCACGCTCTGTCCTGCGTGTCTTTGGTGACATTCTCGATCAGCGCCGAGAGGTCGACACCGCGGACGAGTGCACGCCGCACCCGGACGTCCTGCGTCGGCCCGTGGGTGAGGTTGAACATGATCACGGTCGTCGATGCGGCGGAACCGGTCTGCTCGTAGTGGAATCCGTCGACGCCGTCGAAGAGGCCGATGTCGGTGGCCTTGACGGTGCCGATGGCGTCGACTTCGCCGCTGCGCAGAAGCCCTGCGCGGGTAGAGGCTTCGGGTAGGTACTTCACGACGAGTCGATCGACGTACGCGGCACCCTGATGTGTCGCGGTCGCCGGACCCCAGTGGTAGTCGGGGTTCTTCCGGAAGGTGATCTCCTGTCCCTGGACCACCTTGTCGAGCATGAACGGGCCCGAGCCGACGAATCCCTCACCGCTGGTGAGCTTCGCGTTGTCGGCGCGAAGGGTGCTGGGTGCGACGATCGCGCCGCTGAGGCCGCCGAGCGTGGAGAGGAAGTCCGCTCGGGGCGTGCTCAGGGTGATCCGCACGGAGTACGGGTCGACGACGTCGACGGCGGAGACACTCGAATACTGCAGCAGCCCCAGCACGGTCCAGGCCGGGTAGTCCGGGCTGCGCAGCGCATCGATGTTGGCTTTGACCGCTTCGGCGTCGAACTTCTCGCCGTTGTGGAAGGTGACGTCGTCGCGGAGTTGGAAGTCGTAGGTCAGGCCGTCCGGTGAGATGGTCCACGAGGTGGCGAGCCACGGGTGGAACTGTTCCTCGGCGTCCTCCGAGACGAGACTGTCGTACGAGTTACGCAGGACCTGCGAGGCCTCGAACGCGGCGCCGTAGTGGGGGCTCAGGCCACGGCTGGGATAGCTGTCGAGGGCGACGGTGAACGTGCCGCCGTCGGCCGGCGCCGTCGTGGGGCCACCGCCGCCGCTGCCGGGCTCCGGGTCGGAGGCACAGGCGGCTGCGCCGGCGATGAGGATCGCGGTGGCGGCCAGTGACAGGGCTCGTACTAGTTGTCTACGCAACGGGTTCGTCTTTCTCGAGATGGGGTGTTCCCAGAGTCGGGACGGCGTCCAGGAGGCGCCGGGTGTAAGGCGAAGTGGGAGCGCCGAATACGGTGTCGGTGCTTCCGTGTTCGACGATGCGGCCCTGGTCGAGGACGACCAGGTTGTGGCAGAGCCGCCGCACCACCGCGAGGTCGTGCGAAATGAAAAGGAAAGCGGCATCGGCCAGCTCGGCCAGCTCGGCGAGCAGGTCGAGGATCTGCGCCTGGACGGTGATGTCCAGTGC
This sequence comes from Rhodococcus sp. NPDC057014, assembly GCF_042673295.1. Classification (NCBI taxonomy): domain Bacteria; kingdom Bacillati; phylum Actinomycetota; class Actinomycetes; order Mycobacteriales; family Nocardiaceae; genus Rhodococcus; species Rhodococcus sp. NPDC057014. Next base: position 7,330 of record NZ_JBHUSF010000273.1, on the reverse strand, counting down.
GGACACCGGTTCGTCGCACACCACCAGGCGTGGCCGGGATCCCAGCGCGCGAGCGATGTTGACGCGTTGCCGTTGCCCGCCGGACAGTTCGCGGGGGTGCCGGTGGGCGGTGTCCGCGCCGAGGTGGACGGCGTCGAGCAATTGCCTCACCCGCCCGTCCCGGTCCCGTGCGGGCGTGACGGTGGCGACGGCTTCGGCGACGATCTCACCGACCCGGAAGCGGGGATCGAACGAGGCGACCGAATCCTGCGCCACGAGCGCTATGCGTCCGGGTCGGCGGGTGCCGGCAGTGAGCGGCGCCCCGTCGAAGGTCATCGTGCCCGCGTCCGGTGTGATCAGCCCCGTGACGATCTTCGCCACGGTGGACTTGCCGGAGCCGGATTCGCCGACCACCCCGAGCACCTCGCCGCTGTGCACGCGAAAGGAGACGTCGTCGACGGCTGTCACGGTGGAACCGAGAACCCGGTAGTTCTTGGTCAGGCCGTGGGCGGCGAGCACGGCCGAAGTGGCTGCCCGTCCGGTGCGCTGCGCGGTGCCGCGGGGCACGGCGGCGAGGAGTTCGCGGGTGAAATCGGCGGCCGGATGGTCGATGACCCGACGTACCGGTCCCTGCTCGACCACCCGCCCCGCCTGCATCACGATGACCCTGTCGGCCACCGCGGAGACCACCGCGAGGTCGTGACTGACCAGGATCATCGCGCGGCCGCCCCGGACCTGTTCGACGAGCAGGTCGAGCACCTGGGCCTGCACGGTGACGTCGAGCGCCGTGGTCGGTTCGTCGGCGAGCAGGATCTGTGGGTCGCCCGCCAGCGCGGAGGCGATGAGCGCGCGCTGACGTTGCCCTCCCGACAACTGGAAGGACCTCTGCCTGCGTGTGATCTGCGGATCCGCGATACCGACCGAGGCCAGGATCTCCTCGACGGCGCGGGCTCGATGTACCCGCGGCACAGAGCGTTCGAGTGACTCGGCAACCTCCTGGCCGATGGTGCGCAACGGGTCGAGGGCGGTGAGCGCATCCTGCAGCACGAGTCCGATACGCCGCCCGCGTATCGTGCGCCACTGCCGCTCGGTCCGGTGCAGCGCCGATTCGCCGAGGATGTCGAACCGGTCGGCCCGGACCGTCGCGCCCGGCCCGGCGAGGCCGACGAGGCTGCGGGTGGTCACCGACTTGCCGGAGCCGGATTCGCCTACGATCGCGAGGATTTCGCCGTGGTGCAGCGAGAAGCTCACGCCGTCGACGACGGGCGCGGCCGAGGCGCCGAAGCGGACCTGGAGATTCTCGACCCTGATGAGCGGATCCGTTGCGGTGTCGATTCCGGTACGGACGATCTCGGACAGCGTCATTGGGCCCTCCGCCGTTCGAATCGGTGCTGGCCGGCGCGACCGAGCACGGTGGTGGCAATGACCGTCGCCGTGATCGCCAGCCCGGGAAAGGCCACCGACCACCAGGCGATGCGCAGATCGTCACGTGCCTCGGAGAGCATCGCTCCCCACTCCGGGGACGGGGGTTGCGGTCCGAGACCGATGAAGCTCAGCGCCGCGGCACCGAGGATGCTGGTCCCGATGCCGAGGGTGATCAGCAGCGGCAGCGGTCCGAGTGCGTTGGGAAGTATGTGACGCAACACGATCCGTGTGCGGGAGGTGCTGAGGAGACCGGCCTGGGCGACGTACTCGCTGTGGTCGACTCGGCGCGCCTCCGCGCGAACGACCCGGGCGTAGCGGGGCGCCGTCGCGATGCCGATGGCGAAGATCAGGTTCGTTGTCCCCTTGTCGAGCAGCGTGATCAGAACGAGGGCGAGCAGGATCTCGGGAAACGCGCCCATGAGGTCGACGACGCGGGACAGCACACTGTCGACGACACGGTTGCCGAGTCCGGCGGCCAGCCCGAGGACGATCCCGACGAGCACCGCCAGCAGTGTGGCCGCGGTGCCGATGAGCAGCGACAGCCGCGCACCGTGCACCACGCGGGTGAAGACGTCACGGCCGAGCTGATCGGTACCGAAGAGGTGCTGGAGCGACGGCGCGGAGTGGGCGAGCGCCAGGTCGGTGCGCAGTGGGTCGCCGGGGGCGACGAGCGTGGGCCACAGGTCCACGACGACGCAGAAGATCAGGAAGGCGGACGCGACGAGCCGCCCGCCGGCCGGAATCTGCGCTGTCAGAGTGCGTGGGCGGTGGGCAAGGGCGGGAGCGGTCACCGGGTCACCTCTCGTAGGCGTGGGTCGATCCACAGGTAGGCGATGTCCACCAGCACCGAGACCGTCAGGTAGATGGCGGCGGCGAACAGGGCGACGGCGAGGACGACCGGCAGGTCCTTGTAGGTGACCGCCTCCACGGTCGCCCGGCCGATGCCGGCTCTACCGAATACCTCTTCCACGACAACGGTTCCGGTGATCAGGCTGCTGACCGCCCACCCCGCGAGGGTTGCCGCGGGGATCATCGCGTGCCGGAGTCCGTGTGTGAGGCGGATACCGATTTCACCGGTGCCGCGTGCTCGCGCCGTCAGCGCGTGGGGCTGTTCGAGGGCACGCTCGATGCCCTCCCTGATCACCTGGGAGAGCACCGCGGAGATCGGCAGAGTAAGAGTGAGACCGGGCAGGATCAGTCGCTGCAGCTCGTTTCCCGACGTCACGGGGAAGATGCGGAGACCGAAGGCGAAGACCGCGATGAGAATCAGCCCGATCCAGAAGGTGGGGGCGGATGCCAGCGCCAGTTCCACAGTGCCGACGAGGCGGGCGAGGACGTGGCGCCGGCCCGCCGTGAGGACCGCGAGGATCGGCGCGAGCACCGCGGTGGCCACCAGCACGAACCCTGCCAGCTGGGCGCTGGTGGTCAACTGCTCGCCGAACAGGATCTGCGCGACCGGCTCTCCCCGGACGTACGAGTAGCCGAGGTCGCCGTGCAGCAGTCTCCCGAGGTAGCTCAGGTACTGCTCCACGAGCGGCCGGTCCAGACCCCATTCGCGCTCGACCTGCGCGCGCAGCGCGGGATCGCTCGATTCGCCGAGGATCGCGGTGACCGGATCGCCCGCACTGACGTGCACCGCGAGGAACGCCAGCGTCACCGCCGCCGACATCAGTGCGAGCGCCGAAAGCACCACCCCGCCGATGTGCCGGACCACGAGGCGCTGTTGCAGTGTCACCGCTCCACCGGGGCGCCGACGATGCTGCCCCATTCCGTCCAGGATCCGTCGTAGACGCGGACCCGGGAGTCGCCGAGCAGGTCTTCGAACACCAACCAGCCCAACGATGCCCGGTGTGAAAGCCTGCAGTAGAAGATCAGTTCGCCGGCGTCGGCGAGGTCGAGATTCTCGATGCGTTCGCGCAATTCGGGCACCGGGAGGACGCGCTCGTCCTCGTCGAGGAGTGTGCGGATGTGCAGGCTTCGCGCCCCCGGGATCCGGCCGTGCCGCTGCGCACCGTGGTCGATCGGCTCACCGACCGGCGAGACACGATGGCCGGCATACTCCTCCGGCGATCTCAGGTCGACGATCGGTGTCCCCGAATCGATCGCGGCGAGCACGTCCTCCCGCCCGACGACCACCTCCCGATAGCGCGGCGCGACGATCGGCAGTCGAGCGCCGGCAGTGTTCCCGGGCGTGGATCCGCCGGTCGTCGCCGGTTCCGCCACGCGCCAGGCGCCGACGCCTCCGTCGAGGTACTTCAGCGTGCCCCCCACCCCCTGCGCCGCGGACACCCACAGCGCGTAGGCGGCGAACTGCGGGGGGTCGCCGGCGAAGACCACGGTCGACGACGAGTGGGCCCCGAGCGCATGGAGGCGGTCGGCGAGGGTGTCCGTCGAGGCGAGCTCGCGACGGTCCCGATGCCACAGCAGGCTCTTCCAATACACGGTGCGGGCACCGGGGATGGTTCCGGGCCCCCCGTCGTGGGCGGGGTCGTCGGTCAGTTCGATCACGACCGTCGACGGATCGGCGAGGTGCGTCGACAGCCATTCGACGTCGACGAATCTGGTTGTTTTCACGTCACTCCTGTTACTTTGCGCCCCGAGCGGAGGCCGCAGGATGGGACGATAGTGCGGGATCCGCACCTTTTGGATACATAAGATCTCGGCGAATCGAATTATGTTATCGACAGAGTGTAAACATAAACTGGGTCAGCGAAGTCCCCAACCGAAAGTCGATGGCACCCTTGACCAGCCCCCGCACACACCATCTCGTCTCCGCGGAGACACTGCTCGTCACACCCCCGGGCCAGGTGGTCGTCCTGGACGTCCGGGCAGAAGCAGGCGACCGTTCCGGTCGAGACGCCTACCTGCGGGGCCACATTCCCGGGGCGGTGTTCGTCGATCTCGATGCCGACCTGTCCGGTCCGAGGACTCCGCAGTCCGGCGACCGCCCGCTACCCGAGGCCGGGCCGCTCACCGACGCGGTGCAGGCATGGGGAATCTCACCGGCGAGCACCGTTGTCGTCTACGACGATTCCCGGTCCGCCCCGGCCGGGCGCGCGTGGTGGGTCCTCCGATGGGCCGGACTGACGGACGTCCGCATCCTCGACGGAGGCCTGGCGGCCTGGCGCGGTGCGGGCGGCTCCCTGGAGATCGGTGACGCGCGCCCTCCGCGCGGCACCGCGATCGCCCGTCCCGGCCACCTCCCCGTCGTGACGACGGACCAGATCCCCCCTCTCGCCCGGGCCGGCCGGCTCCTCGACTCCCGCCCCGCCGACCTGTACGACGAGGGCCGCATTCCCGACGCCGTGAGCGCGTCCGTCTTCGGGGACCTCGACAACGCCGGCAGGCTGCGGACCGAACGTGAGCTTCGCGCCAGATACGACGCACTCCACGTCGACGGCACCACACCGACCGCCACCTATTGCGGCAGTGCCGTCGCCGCCGCGTTCCAGGTATTCGTGCTCGCGACCATCGGCGTCGAAGCCTCGCTCTACATCGGCTCGTATTCGGCGTGGACGTCGGATCCGCAGCGCGCCGTCGACCGCGGGACCGACGCCGTCCCCTCTCACCCGACCGCATGAACGAAGGAAAGCCATGGTCTCGTCACCCGAGCACGTAATTCTCAATGCCAACCTCATACCCGGCGGCACGATCGGCAGCCCGTGGCGACGCGCGTCGCAGCCCGGTGAGCACTTCGTGGGAATCGACCACTACGTCGACGTCGCGCGCGCGGCCGAGCGCGGATTCCTCGACGCGGTGTTCCTGGCCGATTCCCCGAATCTGCAGTCGAAGGACTGGAACTCCCCCAGCCGCCTCCTCGATCCGCTCGTCGCACAGGCCGTGATCTCCGCGCACACCGAACACATCGGGTTGATCGCCACCGCCACGACGTCCTACAACGACCCGTACAACCTGGCGCGCCAGTTCGCCAGCCTCTCCGCCGTGTCCCGAGGGCGGGCCGGATGGAACTTCGTGGTCACGGGAGGCGATGCCGCAGCCCGGAACTACTCGTTGAGCGAGGCGTTGCCGAAGCAGGCACGGTATGCCCGGGCGGCGGAGTTCCTCGACGTGGTCTCGGCGCTGTGGGACTCCTGGACACCGGACGCCCTGCACGCCGACAAGACCACGGGCAGCTACCTGGATTCGACGAAGATCTCCGCGATCGACCACGTGGGCGCGACGTTTCGGGTGGCGGGTCCGCTGAAGGCGCCCCCGCTGACCGACGGCCGCCCGATCCTGATCCAGGCAGGTGCCTCCACCCACGGTGTCGAGCTGGGGGCGCGCTACGCCGACGCCGTGTACAGCGCCCACTCCACGGCCGAGTCGGCGCTCACCCGGCGACAGGAACTGCGGGACCAGGCCGCGTCCGCCGGCCGGGACCCGAACTCGATCAAGCTGCTCCCAGGCCTGATCGTGGTGCTCGCCGACACCGAAACCACTGCACTGCAACGGGAAAAAGAGCTGACCGACCTCATTCCCGACGAGGTGCAGGCATACAACCTCGGGGCCCGGCTCGGTGTCGACGCCGGGGAACTCGAACTCGACGCGCCGTTTCCCTGGCACCTGGTTCCCCCCGACGAGGCGGCACCCGGTGCACGCGGCCAGCTGTCGGTGTTCCTCGAGTACGTGCGCACCCAGGCCCTCGATACCCGTGGTGCCGCGCGCCTGCTCGCCGCGGGCAGCGGCCACGCCAAGGTCGTGGGCTCCCCCGAACAGGTCGCGGACTTCATCGAAGCCTGGTTCCGTTCGGGCTCGTGCGACGGTTTCAACGTGATGATGGACGAGCTCCCCTCGGGGCTCGACACGTTCGTCGACCACGTGGTCCCACTCCTGCAGCGCCGCGGCCTGTTCCGCACCGAATACCGGTCCACCACCCTGCGAGGACACTACGGCCTATGACGCTCTCACCGGACCCCACGTGGTCACTCTTCGTCCAGCTGCGCAGCGGTCCACCGGCCGCACTCGTCTACGACCGTGCCCTCACCATCGCCGTCGAGGCCGAGCGACTCGGCTTCCACACGATCTGGTTCGCGACCCGGCACTTCGAGGCCCACCATGCGGCACTGCCGTCGGTGTTTCCGTTCCTCGGTGCCGTCGCTTCCCGCACCACCCGGATCCGATTGGGAACCGGGGTCGTCGCACTGCCGTTCGAGAATCCGGTCCGTCTCGCCGAAGATGCCGCGGTGACCGATCAGCTGGCCGGCGGGCGCCTCGAACTCGGCATCGGGAAGGGGCTGGGATTCGGTCTGTCCGCAAGCTCCTACGCCGGTTTCACCCTCGACCAGAGCGATCGGGAAACGCTGTACACCGAGCGTGCGGCCGCCCTGCACGCCATCCTCGGGACCGGCCGGGTCTCCGACGAGATCGGGCTCTACCCTCCGCCGGGCACGCTTCGGCACCGGGTCTGGCAGTCCACCGGCAACATCGACACCGCACGACTCGCCGCACGGGCAGGCGACGGTCTACTGCCGCACGGAAATTCCGAAGCCAGGGGCGGGGCCGGAGCACGCGACCTGATCGACGCCTACCGCACCGAGTACACCGGCGAGGGCGGCCCCCGTATCGGGTCGACGGTCGCCGTCCTGCCCGGCGACTCCCACCGTGACGCCCTCGACCTGTTCACGACCGACGTCTCGCTGAGCCCGCGCTATTACACGGGCAGCCTGGACGACGGCGATCACCACCGCTACCTCCGGGAGCGCGGCGTCGACGTCGGATCGAGCGCCGAGGTGGCGGCGCGGTTGACTGCGGACGCGCGGGTCCGGTCGGCGACCGAGGTTTTGTTCCACGTACCGCTCGCGCTCGAACACCCGCGCTATCTGGAATGCCTGCACCGAATCTCGGACGAGATCGCGCCCCGGCTGGTTCCGGTCGTCGCCTCGTAGCGAGCCGCCACCCCGGGCACACCGCGAGCCGGGTCGATCAC
>NZ_JBHUSF010000272.1:0-12737 GCF_042673295.1 Rhodococcus sp. NPDC057014 | reverse complement strand
GGGACCGCCGGTGCGGTCCCTGCCCCTCTTCGGGTGAAGCAGTGTGTCAGTGTTGCTCGCGTGTCACGACTCCGACGAGTTGTTCCGCCTCGGCACCCGTGGCGGCCGATTCCGGGGCCGATTCCGCGGGCGGGGTGACGGCGTCGAGACGTTCGGCGCTGGTGCGGCTGCGCCGGCGGAACTCGTAGCCGATCAGGATGAAGGCCAGAGTCACCACACTCAGCCAGAACTGCGAACGGGTGGTGGGGAGCACGGCCATCGCGGCGATCACGGTCCCCATCAGCGCGATGGTCGCGTAGCTGAGCCAGGGGAACAGCCACATCTTCAGGCTGAGGGCCCCGGGATCCTGCGCCTCCAGCTTCCGGCGGAGCGCGACCTGGGAGATCGCGATCATGAGGTAGACGAACAGCGCCACGGCGCCGTACGAGTTGACCAGGAACGAGAACACGAGATCCGGGGAGACGAACGCCGCGATCACCGACGCGTACCCGATCACCGTCCCGGCGAGGATGGCGCGCCGGGGCACTCCGCCACCCGACAGGCGGGTGAACATGTGCGGGGCGTCTCCGTTGCGGGTGAGGGCGAAGAGCATCCGCGAGGACGTGTACAGGGCGGAGTTCAGGCAGGACAGCACCGCGGTGAGGATGACGACGTTCATGATCGTGGCCACCCCGGGAATGTGCAGGGCGGACAGGGCCGCCGCGTAGGGGCTGACCCCGACGGCTTCGGCGCTCCACGGCACCACGGCGACGACCACGAAGATGGATCCGACGTAGAACGTGATGATCCGGACCACGATGGAACGCATCGCCCGGGCGACGGCCTTCTTGGGTTCCGCGGACTCGGCGGCCGCGATGGTCACGATCTCGGCGCCGGTGAAGAACGCGACGCAGGGGACGACCGCGGCGAGCACCGCACCCCAGCCGAGCGGAGCGAATCCGCCGTGATCGACGAGGTTCGCCACGCCGGGGGTCGAGTCCGGCCACAGTCCGGTGATCCACAGGGCACCCAGACCGAGAAAGAGGACGATCGCGATCACCTTGATCGACGAAAACCAGTACTCGAACTCGCCGAACGACCGCGCCGACACCAGATTGGTGCAGGTCAGGATGACGAGAAGGCCGAGGCTGAGGATCCACAGCGGCGCGGACGGCAGGTAGAGCTGGAGTATTCGACCGCCGGCGATGGCTTCGACGGCGACGACGATGACGAAGAAGTACCAGTACATCCAGCCGACGGAGAATCCGGCGCGATTGCCGAGCGCTTCCCTGGCGTACACGTAGAACGATCCGACCACCGGCTTGGCCACGGCCATCTCCGCCAGCATCCGCATGATCAGGAGCGTGATGACCCCCGCGATGAGAAACGACACGATTGCCGCCGGGCCCGCGCTCTCGATGACGACACCGCTGCCGACGAACAATCCGGCACCGATGACGCCGCCCAGGGCGATGAGGTTCATGTGCCGTTTCTTCAGGCCCTTTCCGAGCCCGGACTCCTGGCCATTGTCTTGGTCGGAGTCCTGGGATTGGGCCGGGGGTGGTGTTGCAGTCACGTTTTCCTCCACTGTGCGCTGACCGGAAACGTCAGGTCGCCATCGCGATCCGGGTCGGATCACCGGCGGTTGGAACGGAGAACAGTGCCGGCGGAGAAAGGGGGAGACGGTCCACCGCGAACTGAACTGTTGATGTGATGCACAACACTGTATGGAGCGTGCCGTGGGGAGCACAGTGCCAGTTCCGGAGCGCCTCTGAGGTCCAGATTGTGAGGTTTGTGTAGGGTCTGTCGTTCCGCGACGGACGATCGGCACGCCTTGGTACGCCCGTCAGGAGTGATTGGCGATCCCGTGAGCCGATCCGCTCGCGGGACGGGTGGGGGACTCGACGTTCGGACGAACCGTCCTTTCATCGTTCGGTTTGTGCGACGTTCCCGCGTGATGGCGGAGCGAGACTGCCGGTACGCGTGGGGGCGCTCCCCGGACCCACCCGGCCCTATTGGATTGTGTCGGCTCGGGAACTGGTCCCGGCGTCGGCTAGTGACACCGGTGAGGTCCGGGCGGTGGCTCAGTCGCGGCGGTTCCGAGGTAGTCGGAGCGTCCAGCCTCGAGCCGCGACCACTGGGCGATGGGACGTCCGTTGGTCCGATACTGGTCTTCGTTGCTGTCCCACCCGATCGGCCAGCCCGCGGGCGAGTCCTCCCAGGCCTCCTGACGCCCGTAGACGGTCAGGTCCAACAGAGCCCAGCTGTAGTCCATCACCTCGGCGCCGCGGCGGTTGGTCCAGTAGGTCTCGAAGACGCGGTCACCCTCCCGGAGGTAGCACACAAGGTGGAACAAGCCGATCTCGCGACCGACGAGGAGCGTGTGGAGGGAGGGCTGCGCTGAGTACCAGGGGATGTCCCAGCCCATGAAGTCGCGGTACCGGACGCTCTCGTCGTACGACACCTGCGGCTCGCCCCCCGCGACAGCGGTGTTGCGCCCTTGGCAGAAGACTGCGTAGGTGACGTCGCGGGAGTGCAGGTAGGACAGCTCGCCGACCTGGCTCGTATACACCGTGCAGCCTTCGCACTGCTCGGCCGCGGGACGGCCGGGGTTCCACATGAAATAGTAGGCGATCAGCTGTCGGCGCCCTTCGAAGGCGTCGAGCAGGGTGAGTGACCCGTGAGGCCCGATCAGCTCCAGGTTGGGGTCTATCTCAACCATCGGGAGCCGCCGCCGGGCCGCGGCGATCGCGTCGCCTTCCCGGGTGTGTGCCTTCCCGGACCCGCAAGGCATCGATTTCGGCTTGGAAGGTGGCCCGGTCGACGACCGTGGGCCGGTGTGTCGGTTCTTCCTTCATGACTGTCTCCTTGTGTTGGTTCCGGGTGTCGGCGTCGACCAACTTCTTCACGACTTCGGCCAGGTTCGCCGCCCCGGGGAACGCCGACGCCCATCTCGGCGGCAACGATGTCGGGCGCGCGCTTGTCGTGGATGAGGCCAACCGCGGGAAGTCATCGTCATCTCGCGGCTGCACAACGAATCGGGACACGTCGAGGGCCGCAGTGTGAACCGTCATCGACCTGCGCCTTTCGGTGGAGGACGACCGAAGCATGCCGATGCCATTGTCCCTCGTGACCTCGAAAGAGGGAGGGAGACCGGACAGTCGAGCAATTCACTGAGTCACCGCAGGAGTATCGCTCTCCTGCTCACCTGTCGGAGAGTCGTCGAGTGGAGGAGCGGTGGCGAGCCGGTCCCGCACCATGAGGGCCGCACGGAGTTTGGCGGTGGGGGCGCCGACGGGGTGTGCGCAGATGCTGAAGGCCTGTTGCACGCGGTAGGTGACTGTGTTGCGTGCAATATGTTCCGCAGCAGCTACTTTGGAGATGCTGCGATCCATATCGAGGTACCGGCTGAGAGTGGAGCGTAGCTCGACCATGCGTGGGTCGTCCGCCGCGAGGGCGCCGAGCTGTCGTGCGGCGAACTGTCGGGCGGCTTCCGGATCTGCCAGCAACAGCACGTCGAGTTCGACGTCTTCGTGGATCGTGGTGGTGTGCGGCGGTTCTGGGTCGAGGCGGACCAACCGCTCGACGGCCTGTGCCTCGAGGTGGCTTCGGCGGAACCCCTCGAGACCGTGGCCGAGCTGGCCGGCGACGACATGGACGTCGTCGAACTCCGGTAGTCCGGTGTGGTGCGCCTGCGCGGCCGGCGTCACGGCACCCCACGCCCAGACCGTATCCGATCCGACGGGAATCACCAATGTGGCTGCCGGTGCGCCCCAGTGGCGCAGAACCGGGTCCACCACGCTGCGCAGGTCGTGTCCGGTGAGTCCGCGTGGTGATTCGCTCCACGCAATGATTGCCACGTGCGCCGCGCCCAATGGGTAATCGAGAACCTGTTCGGCCTGGCCGTCATCGACAGGGTGGCCGTCGAGGATCTTGGTCACGAGATCGTATCGGGCGGCGGTGATGCTCGCGGTCCAGGTGTCCTGTTCGTCGAGGAATGCTGCCGCGCCGTCGCTGATGAAATCGTCCATCACCTCGAGGAGCAGGACGGAGATGCGCCGAAGTTCGGTAGTGATCTCGGTCTTCGGTGCCAGTTGGGTGGCCGCGTCGAGAAGTGCGGCACCGAGCACGGCGTACCCGACTCGGAACGAGCGCAGCAGATCGTCGAGCGCGAGGCCGCGGCGGGCGAATTGCCGGGAGATGTCGATTTCCTCGGTGCTCGACAGTGACGCCTCCGAGTCGACGAGGCCGGCGACCAGTGTCAACGCCTGCAGCGTCGTCGACGTCGTGGCGCGGCGCAGCGCCTCGGTGATCCCTCTCAACACCGGGATCTCCTGGGTGACCTTGGCGGTGATGCGGTCGCCGACCTCGATCGCCCAGTCCACGGCTCCCTCTCCGAGCTGGGATCGGACACGGTCCTCCTCGGGACCGAGCCACGCGAGTTCGGGCCCGTGGGAGCGGGCCCCGGTCAGTTCGCGGGTCCAGTGGGACACCCCGGCGTCCTTTCCTCAGATCTCGGCTTGCGGCGACCCCCGGCAGACGCATCTGGTCTCCAGACCAAATCGCGTGCTCGAGCTTGCGCCCATGGCCAGTGGTCATCCGCATCACAGTGCGTTGAAATTGTGTCACGCACCACACGTGTACTGCGTCGGACCCCTCCTCTCGGTGCACCTTCGCATGAAAGGTTCCCCCATGACCGCCACGCCCACGTTCGCCCATGTTGTACTCCAGACCAGCCGACTCGAAGAAATGCGTGACTGGTACTGCACGGTGCTCGATGCGCACGTCGTCTTCGAAGGCCACGGTCTGTGCTTCGTCACCTTCGACGACGAGCACCACCGCATCGCCTTCCTCGGCGCTCCTGTGCAGTTGGATCCGAGGTCGTCCACCGCGGCCGGCATGCATCACACCGCCTACACCTTCCCCACCCTCGACGACCTTCTCGACCGGTACGACGTCCTGAAGGAGAAGGGAATCGCGCCGAAGGTCCCGATTCAGCACGGTGTCACCACGTCGCTGTACTACCAGGACCCCGACGGCAATTTCGTCGAGCTGCAGATCGATAACTTCGCCACTCCCGACGAAGCGACGGCCTACATGCATGGCCCGGAATACGGGGACAACCCGGTCGGGGTCTCGTTCGATCCGGACCTGATGCGGCAGGCACTCGCACAGGGAATTGCGGCCCGGGACATCACCACCCACGCCTGGGCGCTGGAAACAAGCCCGGATCTCCCCGATCCGCTGGCCGCGCTGACCAGCTAGCGGCGTGGCCCGCTTCCGGCTCTGACAAGTTCCCCGGCCACCGCACCGGGGACCACCAACACAAGATTCTCATCGAAGGACATTCTTATGCGACTGGCCAACGTATCCGGCCGACTCGCGATCGTGACGGACGGTGTCGCGGTCGACGTCGAGGACGCCAGCGGCCGCCGGTTTTCCGCCGACCCTCAGGCGGTCTTCGACCGGTGGGACGAATTCACCGACTGGGCCCAGACGGTGACGGGCACCGAAGGCGCGCCTGTCGTCGCATCAACCTTGCAGGCCCCGGTGCCGCGGCCGGGCCAGATCTTCGCCGTCGGCGTCAACTACCGCGATCACGTGGAGGAAGCCGGGCTGGAGGTGCCCGAGGCGCCGTTCGTGTTCACCAAGTTCCCGGCGTCGATCACCGGCCCGTACAACGACATCGAACTGCCCGCGGGGTCGGTGGACTTCGAGGTCGAGCTCGTCGCCGTCATCGGCCGCCCTGCCCGGCATGTCGACGCGGACACAGCCTGGGACTACGTCGCCGGGCTGACGCTGGGTCAGGACCTGTCCGAGCGGGAACTGCAGCTGTCCGGTCCGGCGCCGCAGCAGTTCAACCTCGGCAAGTCCTACGCCGGCTTCGCCCCCATCGGGCCGATGCTGGTCACACCCGATGAGTTCGACGACCCCGACGACATCGAAATCGGCACGATCCTGTCCGGCCGGCAGATGCAGAAATCACGGACCCGGCACCTGATCTTCCCGATCCCCGACCTCGTCGCCTACCTGTCCTCGATTCTGCCGCTCTCACCCGGCGACCTCATCTTCACCGGAACCCCCGGCGGCATCGGCTGGACCCGGCAACCCCCACGACTGATCGGCCCGTCCGACGAACTCGTCTCCCACGCCGAAGGAATCGGAGAAATGCGCCACCACTTCGTTCTAGCCCACCCCACCACCATCACTTCCATTTCCAGGAGCGCGACCCATGTCTGATATCACTGTTCCCGTCCTCGTCGTCGGCGGAGGCGGATGTGGCATGACCACTTCCATCCTGTTGTCCGAGCACGGCATCGCCCACCACCTCATCGAACGGCACACCGGCACCTCGCCACTGCCGAAGGCGCACTACCTGAACCAACGGACCATGGAGATCTTCCGGCAGGTCGGGGTGGCGGACTCGATCTACGCGGTGGGCACTCCCACGAAGAACATGGGCAAGACCCAGTGGGTCACCTCCCTCGGCGGCGACGGCGACCTCGACGGCCGCACCCTGTTCACCCTGGAGTCCTTCGGTGGCGGCGGCCTCGAGAACAAGTACGCCGAAGACAGCCCCTGTCTGTCGAGCAACTATCCGCAGGTCCGGCTCGAACCGCTGCTGCGCGAGCACGCGGAGAGCCGGGCGCCGGACGCGATTCACTTCCACCGTGAACTCGTCTCCTTCGCACAGGACGACGACGGAATCCATGCCGTCGTGCTCGACCGCGACACCCAGGAGACCTACACCGTCCACGCCCAGTACATGGTGGCCGCCGACGGCGGCAAGACCGTCGGCCCGTCGCTCGGGGTGCAGATGGAAGGCCCCAGCGGAATCCTGGACATGGTCAGCACCCACTTCACCGCCGACCTGTCCCGGTACTGGGACGACGACGTCCTGATCACCTGGCTGCTCAACCCCGAAGGCGCCGGTTCGTGGAGCAGCGGGGCACTGGCCGCGATGGGCCCGACGTGGGGCAAGCACTCGGAAGAGTTCGTGCTGCACTTCACCTTCCGGCCGGACGACCCGGCCCGATTCGACGAAGAGGCGATCGTTCCGCGGCTGCGGGAGCTCCTCAAGCTGCCCGACCTCGAGGTTCAGGTGCACAAGGTCAGCCACTGGATCCTCGAGGGCGTCCTCGCCGACAGATATCAGGTCGGTCGCGTCTTCCTCGCCGGCGACGCCGCCCACCGTCATCCCCCGACCACCGGACTCGGCCTGAACACCGCCATCCAGGACGCGCACAACCTGGCGTGGAAGCTGGCCGCAGTGATCAACGGCGACGCCGCCCCCGCCCTGCTCGACACCTACGAGCCCGAACGGCGGCCGGTGGGCATGCGCAACGTCGACTGGGCCATGTTCACCTTCCTCAACCACATGGTCATCGACGCCGGCATCGGCCTGATCCCCGGACAGCCCCTCGACGCGCAGATCCAGGCATTCGAGGCCTACTTCTCCGACACCCCGATGGGTGCGACCCGCCGAGCCAGGGCCGCACAGGTCGTCGACACCCAGCGCACCGAATTCCAGGCCCACGACCTCGAAATCGGGTTCTCCTACCGCGAAGGCGCACTCGTTCCGGACGGCAGCGACGCGCCGCCACGCGATGCGATGGGCGGCATCTATTACCCCACCACCCGCCCCGGGCACCGACTTCCGCACGCCTGGATCCACACCGAGGGTCAGACGATCTCCACCCACGACCTCACCGAGAACGATGCCTGCTTCGTGCTCATCACCGGCGCCGACGGCGAGGCCTGGTCCGAGGCCGCCGAATCTGTCCGGGACAAGTTCGGGGTCCGGGTGAAGGTGGCCCAGATCGCCGCCGGCGCCGACTTCACCGATCCATCCGGCACCTGGGACCAGATACGCCAGATCGACGACGGCGGCGCGATCCTGGTCCGCCACGACAACCATGTGGCCTGGCGCGCCACCAGCGCCGCCGCAGACCCGGTCGACGAACTGACCCGCACCTTCGGCGCCGTGTTGTCCCGCTGATCTCAACCCGGACCACCCCTCCCCGGGGGACGAGAACACTTTCACAACCCCTGGGGTGCCGGGGCCGACCTCCGCCGCGCCGAGGACCTCGGGCCGCCCACTGAACGCCGCTCACCACCCGATCCGCACGCAAGGACCGCACACCATGAACAGCCCGACCCTCAACACCCACCGCCACACCCCGCGACCCGACACCGCCACAGACACCCTGCAGCAGATCGAGAAACGGGTGTTGTGGCTGTCGACCGCAATGATTCACCACGCCAACCGGGTTCGCCCGAACCTGTCGGGGTTGAAGGTGGGTGGGCATCAGGCGTCGTGCGCGTCGATGGTGTCGATCATGACGTCGCTGTGGTTCGAGCAACTCCGGCCCGGTGACCGGGTGTCGGTCAAACCACATGCCTCGCCGGTGCTGCACGGCATCAACTACCTGCTCGGCGAACTGGACGGGAAGTATCTGACGACGTTGCGGGAGTTCGGTGGCCTGCAGTCGTACCCCAGTCGGGCGAAAGACCCCGACCCGGTGGACTATTCGACCGGATCCGTCGGGATCGGTGCGACGGCCCCGATCTGGGGTGCCATCGCCCGCCGCTACGTGAACACCCAGATCGCTTCGACAGGGACGGGCCGGCAGTACTCCCTCGTCGGGGATGCCGAACTGGACGAGGGGGCGGTGTGGGAGGCGATCCTCGACCACTCCGTCGCCGAGCTCGGGGAGATCGTGTGGATCGTCGACCTCAACCGGCAGTCCCTGGACCGCGTGGTCCCCAACATCGCCGCCGGCCGGCTCGAATCGATGTTCGCCGCCGCCGGATGGCAGGTGCTCACCGTGAAATTCGGGACCCTGCTCGAATCACTGTTCACCCGGGCCGGTGGTCCGGCGCTGCGCACCCGGATCCTGGACATGCCCAACCCCGAATACCAGCGGCTGCTGCGCTGCGACGCCGAACAGGTGCGGCGTCGTTTGCCGGGCGACGGCCCCGACGCCCCCGCGATCGCGGCCCTGATCGGCGAGTTGGACGACGACACCCTCCTCGCGGCGATCCGCAACCTGGGTGGGCACGACCTCGACGCGCTCCGGGCGGCGTACGGGCAGATCGACGACACCCGCCCCACGGTGATCATCGCCTACACCATCAAGGGCCGCGGCCTGCCCACCCAGGGGCACCCGCAGAACCACTCGTCGCTGCTGACCGTCGAACAGTACGAACAGCTCGCCGCCGAACTGGGCATGGACCCGAACAATCCGTGGGCCCGGTTCGCCCCGGACAGCACCGCCGGCCGGGTCTGCGACGCCTCCGCCGAATGGCTCTCGCGCGATCCCGTCGACCTGACAAACCCACCCGCCGTGCCCGCCGACATCGGCCGCACCCCGTCCGGCACGTCGACAACCCAGGCGGCGCTGGGCCGGGCACTGCTCGACCTGTCCCGCCAGGCCCCCGACGCCGCGAAACGGGTCATCACGGTCAGCCCCGACGTCTCCTCCACCACCAACCTGGCCGGGTGGCTGAACAAGGTCGGGGTGTGGTCGCCCAACGAGCGCCGCAACTGGTTCGACGACGACGCCGAAACGATCATGCACTGGCGGGAAAAGCCCACCGGACAGCACATGGAACTCGGCATCGCCGAAACCAACCTCGTCGGGCTGATGGGGGAACTCGGCGCCACCTGGAGCCGCTGGGGGCAGCCGCTGTTCCCGATCGGGGTGATGTACGACCCCTTCGTCGAACGCGCCCTCGAACCCTGGTCCTACGGCATCTACGCGGGCGGGCAGTCGATCCTGGTCGGCACCCCCTCCGGAGTCACCCTCGCCGCGGAAGGTGGGGCGCACCAGTCGATCAAGACCCCGTCGATCGGGCTGGAGCAGCCCGGGTGCGTCAGCTACGAACCCGCCTTCGCGATCGACACCGAATGGACCCTCCTCGACAGCATCTCGCGCCTCGGTCGGCCCGACGGCTCCTCGTCGTACCTGCGCATGTCGACCCGCCCGGTCGATCAGACCCTCGCCGCCGTCCCCACCGACCCGGCGGCCCGGGAGCGGCGCCGCCGCCAGGTGGTCGCCGGCGCCTACACCCTCCGGCACGCCGACAATCCGGTGGTGACGTTGGTCGGGATGGGTGCGGTGATCACCGAAACCCTCACCGCCGCAGACCGGTTGGCCGAGCAGGGCATCGCCGCTGACGTCGTGTGCGTCACCAGCCCCGGACTGTTGTTCGAGGCGGTCCAAGCCCGCCGCGGACTCGCCGACGGTCCGTCGTGGATCCTCGACCAGGTCTTCCCCGCCGACCGCGCCACCCCGATGGTCACCGTCCTCGACGGACACCCGCACACCCTCGCGTTCCTGACCGGCATCAACCACGTCCTCGGCGCCGCACTCGGGGTCAGCAAGTTCGGGCAGGTCGGATCCCTCGACGACGTCTACCGCTACCACGGCATCGACACCGACAGCATCGTCCGCGCGGCGCTCAACCTCGTCGACTGACCCAGAAAGACACCACCAATGACCACCACTGACATCGGCACCACCGTCGAGTTGCCGTCGCTCGGCGAGAACGTCACCGAGGCGACCATCACCCGCTGGCTCACATCCGTCGGCGACCGCGTCGAGGCGGGCGAGCCGCTGCTCGAGGTGGCCACCGACAAGGTCGACACCGAGATCCCCTCCCCCGCCGCCGGAATCCTTCTCGAGATCCTCGCGCAGGAAGACACGGTGGTCGAGGTGGGTACGGCGATCGCCGTGCTCGGCGAGGAGGACGGCACCGCCTCCGCGCCGGCGCCCGCCCCGGAACCGGTCCCCACTCCGGTGCCGTCTCCTACGTCGACGGTCGCGCCGACACCCCTCGGTGATCGGGTGGAGAAACTGCCGCGGATCCGCCGCACCATCGCCCGGCGCATGGTCGAATCCCTGCAGACGTCAGCGCAACTGACCACCGTCGTCGAGGTCGACGTCACCGAGATCGCCCGGCTGCGCTCCCGGGAGAAGGAGGAGTTCCACCGCCGGACCGGAGTGAAGTTGTCCTTCCTGCCGTTCTTCGTCGCCGCCGCCGTCGAGGCGCTGGGCGAGCATCCGGTGATCAATTCCTCGCTCGACGCCGACTGCACCGAGGTGACCTACCACTCGGCCGTGCACCTCGGGATGGCCGTCGACAGCGACAAGGGCCTGATGGTTCCCGTCATCCGGGACGCCGGCGAGCTGCGCATTCCGCAGCTCGCCAGGGCGATCGCCGCCTCCGCCGACAGTGTGCGGTCAGGGACGATCCTCCCCGACGACCTGTCCGGTGGCACGTTCACCATCACCAACACCGGTAGTCGTGGGGCGTTGTTCGACACCCCGATCATCAACCAGCCCCAGTCCGCCATCCTCGGGATCGGCACCGTCGTCGACCGCCTCGTCCCCACCCGCGGCGACGGAGGAGCCCTGCACATCGAGGTCCGGTCGATGGCGTATCTCTCGCTGTCCTACGACCACCGGATCGTCGACGGCGCCGACGCCGCCCGCTACCTCGGCGCGGTCCGGCAGCGACTGGAGGCCACGCGTACCGCCGAGGAGTTGCAATGAGCGGGCCCGGAAACACATCACCCGTTGGTTCCATGGGACGCGCCGCAGAGGCCACGCGACTCGTCAACCATGCCCTGCAGTGGGAGCCCTACGGAGGAGGCGACGAGTACATCCTGCCGGAGTTTGGAATTCCACCGCAGACCTACTACAGGCGAATACTTCGTCTTCTGCAGTCCGTCCACGCCCCACGACTCGAAGCGATCGATCGCCAAAAGATCGTCGCCATCTGCCTGCGCAAGCTTGGGATACCCGATGCCACCCCAGGGGCCGAGATCCGCATCGGCGCGTTGTCATATGACACCCTGAACGCCGATCGGAGAGCCTCGAAAGATCAACCATGACCGCAACGAGCGGGCTGCACGGTCCCGGTAGCCGCGTCCAGTGAGGGATCGCGGTCTGGCACGTGCTCGACGCTTCCAGCACGAACGCCAGAACGGTCACACTGGTCGAATGAGCATCACACGGTGTGTCGATCTGTCGGCCGCGCGCTGGCTCGAACAACGAGACGAGGACTGGCGCCGGTTGGCGGGTCGGGGGCCGGTCGCCTTCGACAAGTACGCACGCTTACGGTTCGTCCCAGACCCGACCTATCCGGTACAAACGGAAGGCGATGCCCAACGCGACCCGGAGGGGCTGTCCGACAACGAACAACTCGGGGTTGTGCTGGCCGAGCTCGCCCGCTATACAGGCACGCCTGATGACTGCTACTTCTGCATCTGGGACGGGTGGCCGAGCTTCACCGCCAACGATCCGACGCCGAAGATCTCGATCCCGAACCGCGACTACTTCCTGTTCCACGGCACCCTTGGAGACGTCGCCGACTGGGACGCCCAGATCAAGACACTGCTGAATGACATTGAAGCACCTACCCCCGCGTTCGTGTGGCCAGCCGATCACGCGTGGTGCGTGACCCGCGACGTCGATCCTCATTTCGCGTCGATCGGCGCAAGCCCGGACGCGATCGATCGGATCGTGGCCGAGCCGCGTGTCGACGTCGTCGTCGACGATCCCGACACCGAACCCCCGTACTACTCCTGAGTGAAAGCCACCTTCTTGGTGGATCGACCAGGTCGAGGCGGGGATTGAATTGGAATGGACCGGTTGAGGATCCGCTTGCGACATCGCTCCG
This sequence comes from Rhodococcus sp. NPDC057014, assembly GCF_042673295.1. Classification (NCBI taxonomy): domain Bacteria; kingdom Bacillati; phylum Actinomycetota; class Actinomycetes; order Mycobacteriales; family Nocardiaceae; genus Rhodococcus; species Rhodococcus sp. NPDC057014. The sequence continues at coordinate 71 of NZ_JBHUSF010000272.1, read as the reverse complement.
CCGAGCGAGCCGGCTCAATCGGCAAGCCCGAGAAATACCACAAGTGCGCGGTCCAGCCGAACCAGATCGGC
>NZ_JBHUSF010000271.1:0-12744 GCF_042673295.1 Rhodococcus sp. NPDC057014 | reverse complement strand
GGCCCGGAGCCTGCTCGCCGATGTGCGTGCGCTGAAAGCCGCTGAATCAGACCCGCTCGAACACCGCGGCCAGACCCTGGCCGCCGCCGATGCACATCGTCTCCAGGCCGTAGCGGGACTCGCGACGGTCCATCTCCCGCAGCAGGGTGGCGAGAATGCGGCCGCCGGTGGCTCCGACCGGGTGGCCGAGCGAGATGCCGGACCCGTTGGGGTTGAGGCGTTCGTCGGTGGGGTCGAGGTCCCAGCTGCGGAGGACGGCGAGGGTCTGCGCGGCGAAGGCCTCGTTCAGTTCGATGACACCCAGGTCGGACAGCGACAGCCCGAGCTGACCGAGCGCCTTCTCCGTGGCGGGCACCGGGCCGATGCCCATGGTGCGCGGCGGGACGCCGGCCACCGCCCACGACGCCATCCGGGCGAGGGGCTTCAGTCCCAGTTCCTTCGCCTTCTCGGCGGTCGTGACGATGCACACGGCGGCGCCGTCGTTCTGGCCGCTGGCGTTGCCCGCGGTGACGGTGGACGCGGGGTCGATCTTGGAGCGGATGGCGCGGAGCTTCGACAGCGATTCCACGGTGGTGTCGGCGCGTGGGTGCTCGTCCTTGTCGACGACGAGCGGGTCCGACTTACGTTGCGGCACCGTCACTCCGACGATCTCCTCGGCGAAGCGACCCGACTCCTGCGCGGCGACGGCACGCTGGTGCGACTGCACGGCGAGCGCGTCCTGATCCTCACGGCTGATGTCGAATTCGGCGCGCAGGTTCTCGGCGGTTTCGATCATGCCGCCGGGCACGGGGAAGTTCGCGCCGCCGGCGGTGACGCGGGCGCGGGCGAGCCGGTCGGCGAGTTGCACCCCTTCGCCCTTGACACCCCAGCGGATGTTCGGGTTGGTGTAGAACTCGGCCTGGCTCATGGATTCGGCGCCGCCGGCGAGCACGAGGTCGTTGCCGCCGGACGCCACCTGCAGCACGGCGGTGATGACGGCTTGCAGACCGGAACCGCAGCGGCGATCGACCTGCATGCCCGGGACGTCGATGCCGAGTCCGGCGTCGAGGGCCGCGATCCGGCCGATGGCCGGTGCCTCTCCGCCCGGGGACGCCTGACCGAGGATGACGTCGTCGATCTGGCTGCCGTCGATGCCGGTGCGTTCGACGAGCGCCGTGATGACGGTGGCGGCGAGGCTCTGGGGAGTGATGTCCTTGAACACCCCACCGAACCGCCCGACCGGCGTCCGGAGGGGCTCGCAGATGACGACGTCACGCATGAAAAGGCCTTTCGTGAAGATTCCTGGGGCACAGCGTCAGCGGTTGACGGTGGCGAGGTCCTGTTCGATGTCGGTTGCGGTGACCCGCAGCGACGGGATGAGAGCGGAATGCAGATCCTCGAGGCTGTACCGGGCGGCCGGCGTGGAGATGTTCACCGCGGCGACGGTGAGACCGGAGGCGCCCCGGATCGGTGCGGCCATCGACCGCAGGCCCGCCTCGAGTTCCTGGTCGAGAACGCAGATGCCGTCCGCTCGGACCGCGAGAATCGCGGCCTTCAGGTCGTCGCGGGCCGTGATCGTGCGCTCGGTGAGGCGCTGGATGTCGAGCTTCTCGAGGTACGCGTCGAGTTCGTCGTCGGGCAGTCCCGCCAGCAGGACACGGCCCATCGATGTGGCATACGCCGGGAGCCGGGTGCCGATGGTGATGCCCACCGTCATGATCCGGCTGACGGGCACACGGGCGACGTACACGATGTCGGCGCCGTCGAGGATCGACACCGACGACGACTCGTGGACCTTGTGGCTCAACTTCTCGAGGTGCGGCTGCGCGACCTCCGGAAGCGACAGACTCGACAGGTAGCTGTACCCGAGTTCGAGGACCCGCGGCGTGAGCCAGAATGCGGAACCGTCCGTGGCGACGTAGCCGAGTTCGACGAGGGTGAGCAGGAACCGGCGCGCGGTGGCGCGGGTCAGGTCGGTGGCGCGGGCGACGTCGCTGAGCGTGCGCCGCTGATTCTGGTGGTCGAAGCAGCGGATCACGGCCAGGCCCCGGGCCAGCGATTGCACGTAGTCGGGGGACGGGAGGATCTTCTCCGTCGGTTCGGTAGCTGTCATGTCTGCGAATCCTCCACTGTCGACTCGGCCGCCAGGTCGGCGAGGGCCTGCTTGCCGAGGGCGAACCCGAGATTGCTGTTGGGCACGCCCGCGTAGACGGCGGTGTGGAGGAGCACCTCGCCGATGGTGCCGGCGTCGACGCCGGCACGGAGGGCGGCCCGGATGTGCATGTCGAGTTCGTGCTCGTTGCCGACCGCGGTGAGGACGGCGATGGTGAGCAGTCGGCGCAGTTCGTGGTCCAGCCCGGGACGCGACCAGATGTCGCCCCACGCGGTGCGGGTGATGAAGTCCTGGAACGGTGCCGTGAAGTCGGTGGTCCCGGCCACGGAGCGGTCCACGTGGGCGTCGCCGAGCACCGAGCGGCGCACGGTCATGCCCTGGGCGTGCGCGGCGCGGCGTCCGCGCGCATATCCGCCGCCGGCGATGTGTTCGCGCAGCAGCGCCGTGACGGCGCCCGCCTGCTCGAGGTTCGCGACGTGGGCGGCGGGGGAGAGCACCTCGAACCGGGCGCCGGTGATGCCGTCCGCGAGGACCTGCATGACCGACGGCGGAGTGGACGGATCCTCCTCGCCCGCGATCACCAGTGTCGGTGCGCTGATCCGGGAGAGGTCGGCGGTGAAGTCCCAGTCGGCGAGGGCGTCGCAGCACGCGGCGTATCCCTCGGGCGACGTCGACGCGATCATGTCGCGGTAGTGCCGGACGAACTCCGGGTCCCGCTTGGCCAGGCCCTCACTGAACCAGCGTGCGACGACGGCATCGGCGAGCGACTCGGGGCCGTCGGCGCGGGACGCCGCGGCCCGCTCGATCCATCCCTGCGGTTCGCCGAACTTCGCGGCGGTGCACAGCAGCGACAGCGACAGCACCCGCCGCGGGGTGTGCGCGCCGAGCCACTGGGCGATCGCGCCGCCCATGGACAGTCCGACGAAATGGGCGGCGTCGACTCCGAGGGAGTCGAGCAGTGCGAGAACGTCCTCGGACAGTTCGCGGACGGAGTACGGCCCGTCCGGTGCGGGCGACTCGCCGTGGCCCCGCTGATCGACGGCGACGACCCGGCATTCGTCGGACAGCGCCGCGATCTGCGGGTCCCACATGGACCGGTTGGAACCGAGCGATCCGAGCAGGACGACGACGGGGGCGTCGGCCGCGCCGCTGCGGGGTCCGGAGATTTCGTGTGCAAGTGCGACTGTCATCGCGTTCCTTCCCGGCCGCGGGCCACTGTCTCCAGTGCGCGGTCGACGATGTCGTGGGCGTGGCCGAGGTACCCGGCAGGGTCGAGCAGGGCGCGGATCTCGTCCGCGGGCAGGTAGTCGAGGAGCCCCGGATCCTCGTCGAGACGGTGCCCGCTCCGGCACGCGGCGGTGACGAGGTCGCGCGCGTTGTCGGTGTGGGCGGACAGGGCTCCGGTGACCCGTTCCGCGAGGAGCAGGCCGCCGGTGATGTCGAGGTTGCGGGCCATCGCGTCGGGGTGGACGTTCAGTCCGCCGAGCGAGTCGGCGATCCGCGCGACGGCGCCACCGGTGAGGCGCAGCAGGTCCGTGACGGTTTCCCACTCGGCATGCCAGGGGCCGGCGGCGCGCTGCTGCTCGTGATCCATCGAGCCGAGGATCGTCGCGACGAGCCCCGAGGTGCGGCGGGCCGCGGCGCGGGCGGCGATCGCGGCCACCGGATTGCGCTTGTGCGGCATGGCCGACGAACCGCCGGGCGACCCTTCGCTGACCTCGCCGACCTCGGTGGACGACAGGAACACGACGTCGGTGGCGATCTTCGACACCGCGCCCGCGGCCGTTCCGAGCGCCGACGCGAGCAGCGCGATGCGGGTGCGGTCGGTGTGCCAGGGCACGTCCTGGCGCGCGAGTCCGAGTTCGTCGGCGAGGACGTCGGCGACGTCGAGGCCGTGCGGGTAGAGCGCGGCGGACGTTCCGGCCGCGCCTCCCAATTGCACGGGAAGGCCGTCGAGTGCGTCGAACAGTGCGCGAGAAGCCCTGTGCAGTGCGGTCATCCACCCGGCGGCGAGCACGCCGAACGTGGTGGGCAGCGCTTGCTGGCCGAGGGTGCGGCCTGCGATCGGGGTGCCGCGCTGGGCTCGCGCGAGGGCCTCGGCGCACAGCACCGCCTCGTCGAGGGACGCCAGGACGTGCGCGCCCGACCGGCGGCACAGCAGCATCAGGGCCGTGTCGAGAATGTCCTGACTGGTGGCGCCCTTGTGCACGTGGCTTCCGGGCACCCCGGCCTCGGTGGCCGCGACCTCGCTGCGGAGCAGTGTCACCAGCGGGATCACCGGATTGCCACCCGCTGCCGACGCGTCGCCGAGGGCCCCGACGTTCACGGAGCCGTCGGCGACGATGCGCGCGAACACGGAGGAGATCGCGTCGGCGGACGCGGCGGGGATGACGCCGCACTTCGCCTCCGCCCGGGCCAGTGCCCCCTCGACCTCGACCATCGCGGTGACCCACGCCCGGTCGGAGAGCAGCGCCGACAACTCGCCGGCACCGAACGTCGGATCGAACAGGGCACCCCGGGAGGTCTCCGGAGAGTTCACACGCGACACCTTTCTGGGTTTGCGGCCGATTACAGGGCGAAGAACGGGGTTTCCCGTCCGTCCGTGTTCTGCACGTGGATCGTCAGGTGGTATCCGCGATCGGTCTTCTCCGCGATCAGCTTGGGGCGGTCGGCTTCCGGGACGGCGGCGAGCACGGGGTCCGACGCGTGGGCGTCCGTGTCCTCCGGGAAGTAGAGACGCGTGTAGAGGCGTTCGAGCATGCCGCGGGCGAACAGTCCGACGTTGATGTGCGGGGCCTCGACTGCGCCGTCCTCGGCGGGGAGGGTGCCCGGTTTGACGGTGTGCACCACGATCGTGCCGCTCTCGTCGGCGAACACGCGTGCCAGGCTGCGGAATCCGGCGGGGGTCGCCTCGGCGGCACCGCGCGGGTCGGCAGGACTGTCGAACCGTCCCGCGGCGTCGGCTTGCCAGGTTTCGATCATCGCGTCGCCGATGGGCTGACCGGCGCCGTCGATGACGTTGAAGGACACGGTGATTCGTCCGGGAGCATCCTCGGGGACGGCGTCGCCGCTGTTCTCCCACGTGGGGAACAGGCCGATGTGGACGTACGGTCCGACGGTCTGGGACGGGGTGACGCCGAACGGCACCTCGTCCTGGCTCCGGGCGAAGACCGGGTACCGCGGGGCGTCCGGGTTCTGGGTGTCGATCATCAGTGGCCTTCCGCATCTTCGAACGGGGTCGCGTCCTGGCCGCGCAGGACGATGTCGAACTTGAATCCGACGGCCCAGTTCTCCCGGGTCTGGTCGTAGTCGAACGTGCTGATCATCCGCTCGCGCGCCGCTTCGGGCACCGAGTTGTAGATCGGGTCCTGGAAGAAGAACGGATCGTCCGGGAAGTACATCTGCGTGACCAGGCGCTGGGTGAACGCCTGACCGAAGAGCGAGAAGTGGATGTGCGCGGGCCGCCACGCGTTGTGGTGGTTGCCCCACGGGTACGCGCCCGGCTTGATCGTCGTGAACTCGTAGTGGCCCTGCTTGTCGGTCAGGCAGCGCGCGACACCGTTGAAGTGGGGGTCGAGCGGCGCGGGCCAGGAATCGTTCTTGTGGCGGTAGCGGCCGCCTGCGTTGGCCTGCCACACCTCGATGAGGGTGTCGGGGATGGGCTTCCCGGCGCTGTCGAGGACGCGGCCGTGGACGATGATGCGCTGACCCTGGGCCTCGCCGCCGTTGGCGCGGGTCATGTCGTTCTCACCCTGGGTGACGTCGGCGTCGCCGAAGACTGGACCGGTGATCTCGCCGAGCCGCTGCGGGATCAGGATCAGGTCGTTCTTGGGGCTGCGCAGCCGAGTCGTCTTGTACTCGGGGAACAGCAGCGGGGCATTGGCTTCGTGCCCGGCTTGGTAGTGGGCTGGCAGATGCAGCATGGAAGAAGATCCTCACGTTCTCGATGTGAACAGTCGGCCGCTATTCGCACATAGTAGTCGCGTTCTGTGATGGGGCCAACAGGCGGGGCGCAATTTGTTCGCAATGTGGATGGGTGTTCACTACTCGAACATTTTGCGGTAGCCTGGGTCACATGGTCAACAAAGTCTTCGCAACGGCGGCCGAGGCCGTTGCCGACGTCCCCGACGGAGCGTCCCTCGCAGTGGGTGGCTTCGGCCTCGTCGGTATCCCCTCGGTCCTCATCGACGCCCTCCTCGCACAGGGTGCGACCGACCTCGAGACGGTCAGCAACAACTGCGGCACCGACGGTTTCGGTCTGGGTCTGCTCCTCGAGCAGCACCGGATCCGGCGCACGATCAGCTCGTACGTCGGCGCCAACAAGGAATTCGCGCGGCAGTACCTCAGCGGCGAGCTGGAGGTCGAGCTCACCCCGCAGGGCACGCTGGCCGAACGCATGCGCGCCGGGGGAGCGGGCATCCCCGCCTTCTACACCCCCGCCGGTGTCGGAACGCAGGTCGCCGACGGCGGTCTGCCGATCCGCTACGACGGCAAGGGCGGCATCGCGGTCGCCAGCAAGCCCAAGGAGACCCGCGAGTTCGACGGAGAGTCCTTCGTCCTCGAACGCGCCATCCGCACCGACTTCGCGCTGGTCCACGCGTGGAAGGGCGACCGGCTCGGCAACCTCGTGTACCGGGAGACCGCCCGCAACTTCAACCCCGACGCCGCGGGCGCCGGTCGCATCACCATCGCGCAGGTCGAACACCTCGTCGAGCCCGGCGAGATCGACCCCGCCGAGGTGCACACCCCCGGCATCTTCGTCCAGCGTGTGGTCGAGGTCGGCAAGCAGGAAACGGGAATCGAGAACAGGACGGTGCGGGCATGAGCTGGACGCGTGACGAGATGGCGGCCCGGGTCGCAGCCGAACTCGAGGACGGACAGTACGTCAACCTCGGCATCGGCATGCCGACCCTGATCCCCGGTCACATCCCGGCGGGCAAGGACGTCATCCTGCACTCGGAGAACGGCATCCTCGGCGTCGGGCCGTACCCCACCGAGGACGAGGTCGACCCCGAGCTGATCAACGCGGGCAAGGAAACCATCACCGTGGTGGCCGGTGGGGCCTTCTTCTCCTCGTCCGACTCGTTCTCGATGATCCGCGGCGGCAGCGTCGACGTGGCCGTTCTCGGCGCGATGCAGGTCAGCAGTCACGGCGACCTGTCCAACTGGATGGTCCCCGGCGCCATGGTCAAGGGCATGGGCGGCGCGATGGACCTCGTCCACGGTGCGGGCAAGGTCATCGTGATGATGGACCACGTCACCAAGAAGGGTGAGCACAAGATCCTCGAGGAGTGCACGCTGCCGTACACCGGCAAGCGCTGCGTCCAGAAGATCGTCACCGACCTCGCCGTCATCGACGTCACCCCCGACGGCCTGCGGCTCGTCGAGACCGCACCCGGTCACAGCGTCGAGGACGTCCAGGCGGCGACCGGCGCGAAACTTCTCGTCGACGCCACGGTCTAGACGCCCGTCGTTCCCGCGCGCAGCCCTCGTGGACCCGTACCCTCTGGGCATGGGTGTGAGCGTGCGGGCCGCGACCAAATCCGACATCCCCGAACTGGCGCGGGTCCTCGCCGACGCGTTCTTCGACGACCCCGTGATGGTGTGGATGTGGCCGGATCCCGAACGCAGGCGGCGCGGCCTGCCGAGGCTGTTCGGCGTGGAGATCCGCCACCACCATCTCGCCGGCGGGGGCGCCGAGGTCGCCCAGGACGGTGACGGCGTGATCCGCGGCGCCGCCATGTGGGATCCGCCGGGCGGCTGGAAGCAGTCGACGTGGTCGTCGCTCCTCAGCCTGCCCGGGCTGATCCGCGCGTTCGGTCCGCGCCTGGGCGTCGGCGCCGCGGTGAGCGGAACCGTCGAAGACGCGCACCCGGTGGATCCCGTGCACTGGTACCTGGCGACGATCGGGACGTCGAGCGCGGGGCGGGGTGGCGGCTACGGGACGGCGTTGTTGCGGTCGCGGCTCGACAGGTGTGACGCCGACGGCATCCCGGCGTACCTGGAGTCGAGCAAGAAGGACAACATTTCGTACTACCAGCGGTTCGGCTTCGACGTCGCCGGTGAGATCCGGAACCGGACGGCGGGCCGACACTGTGGGCGATGTGGCGGGATCCCGTCCGCGCGAACCCTTAGGCTAAGCTCGGCAAGCCTTACCTAAGTGGATCGAAGTACCTGGTAGACGAGAGGGTCGCCGCATGAACGTGGGTCAACAGAGGATCGGCCTGAGCCGACGCGGATTCCTCGTGGGCACCGGGGGAGCGCTGCTCGCGTTCGCCGCGGCCTGCAGCAGCTCCGACGGCGACGGCAACGGCAACGAGCCCGCCGGCCCCGTCGTCGCCCACAAGTACGGCGAGACCCAGGTGCCCGTCGACCCGCAGCGCATCGTCAGCGTCGGCTACAACGACCAGGACACGATCCTCGCGCTCGGCGGCCCCCTGGCAGGCACGTTCGACTGGTACGGCGACTACCCCTACGGCGTGTGGCCGTGGGCGCAGGACCTCCTCGGCGATGCGAAGCCGGAGATCGTCGGCACGGCGTCCACCAACATCGACTTCGAGAAGGTCGCGGCCGTCGCACCGGACCTGGTGGTCGGCACCTACTCCGGCCTCACCCAGGCCCAGTACGACAAGCTCAGCGCCATCGCGCCGACGGTCGCACAGCCCAAGGAGTTCGCCGACTACGGCGTCCCGTGGCAGGACCAGACGCGGATTCTCGGCGACGCACTCGGCAAGAAGGACAAGGCCGCCGAACTCGTCTCCGGTGTCGAGACGCAGTTCGCCGACGTCCGCGCCGCCAACCCCGCGTTCGCGGGCAAGACCGTCCTCGTCGGTGCGCTCAAGGGACCGGGGCAGTTCGGCGTGTACGGCCCGGAGGACCCGAAGGTCCGCTTCTTCACCGAACTCGGTTTCGTGAACCCCCCTGTGACGGAACAGATCACCGGCAACTTCGCGGAGATCAGCACGGAGCAGCTGTCGCTGGCGAACGTCGACCTCCTCGTCTGGTACGCGGGCGGCGGGTACGGCGACAAGCTGCGCGCGGAACTCGACAAGACGCCGATCTACCAGGAACTCGACGTGGTCAAGGCCGGTCGCACGATCACGCTCGAGGACGCCGCCGCCGAGGCGATGGCGTGGAGTACCGTACTGAGCCTGCCGTACGCGTTGAACGAGATCCCGCCGCGGGTCGCGCCCCTGCTCGCCTGAGACGCGGATGTCCGACGGCGTGAGCCCGGTTCGTGATACCAACGACTCGTGACCGCCATTCCTGAACTCCACGCCGGAACTCCTTTCGACGACCTCGACGACTATCTGGCGCTCGGCCGCGTCGGCGGCCTCGCGCTGTCGGCGGACGGGCGAAGGCTCGTCGTCGCGCAGTCGACGCTCGACGAGAAGTCGACGAAGTACGTCACCGCGCTGTGGGAGATCGATCCCACCGGCGAGTTCGCGGCGCGCCGGCTCACCCGCGGCCGCACCGGCGAGTCCAACGCGACGTTCACCAGCGACGGCGACCTGCTCTTCACGTCCTCCCGGCCGACGCAGGACGAGGACGACCTTCCCGACGACCTGTGGCGACTGCCCGCGCGGGGCGGCGAGGCGGTGATCGTCGCGCGACGCGGCGGCGGCATCACCGGGGTCCGTGCCGCCCGGTGCGCGCCGCGTTTCGTCGTGACCACGGGCGTTCTGGGGAGATCCGGCGAGTCCGCCGACGACGAGCGGGTGCGCGCCGAGCGCAAGGAGAAGAAGGTCTCGGCGATCCTGCACACGGGCTACCCGATCCGCTACTGGGACCACGATCTCGGCCCCGACGTGCCGCACCTGCTGTCCGCCCCGCTGGACGCGCTCACGGAGAACGGGCAGGAGCCGCAGCTCACCGATCTCACGCCGATGCCGGGTCCGGCGCTACGGGAGGCGAATTACGCGCTGAGCGACGACGGCACGTTCGTCGTGACGTCGTGGACGGTTCCCGGCCCGCTGGCGTCGATCCGGAACATCCTCGTGCGTGTGGACACCGAGACGGGGGCGCGCACCGTCCTCGTCGACGACGGCGACGCCGACCTGTCGGACCCGGTGATCTCCCCGGACGGACGGCACGTCGTGTTCACGCGGGAATCGCACGCGACACCCGACTCGGCGCCGCGATTCACGCTGCACCGGTACAGCTTCGACACCGGCACCGTCACGGACGTGGCACCCGGGTGGGACCGGTGGGCCACGTCCGTGGTCTGGTTGTCCGACGGCTCGGGTCTCCTCGTGACCGCCGACGACCGCGGGCGCGCACCGATCTTCCTCCTCCGCGACGGCGCGGACCCCACGCCGGTCACCACCGACGACTTCGCCTACACCGACCTGCAGGTCGCTCCGGACGGGTCCACGGTGTTCGCGCTGCGGGCGTCGTACGCGGCGCCGCCGCACCCGGTCGGCATCGACATCACCACCGGCGCCGTGTCGCTGCTGAAGGCGCCCGCGGACCTCCCCGAACTCCCGGGCACGCTGACGGAGGTCGAGACGGTCGCCGCGGACGGCGCGGCGGTGCGCGCATGGCTCGCGGTGCCGACCGGCGCCTCCGCGCACGCGCCGGTGCCGCTCGCGCTGTGGGTGCACGGCGGCCCCCTGGGTTCGTGGAACACCTGGTCGTGGCGGTGGAACCCGTGGCTGCTGGTGGCGCGGGGATACGCCGTGCTGCTGCCGGATCCGGCCCTGTCCACCGGCTACGGGCAGGAGTTCGTCGAACGGGGCTGGGGGAAATGGGGGAAGGCGCCGTTCACCGACCTCATGTCGATCACCGACGCCGCGGTGGCCCTGCCCGAGATCGACGAGAAGCGCACCGCGGCGATGGGCGGATCGTTCGGCGGATACATGGCCAACTGGATCGCCGGGCACACCGACCGGTTCAAGGCGATCGTCACCCACGCGAGCCTGTGGGCGCTGGACCAGTTCGGCCCCACCACCGACGCCGCCTGGTACTGGCAGCGGGAGATGACCCCCGAGATGGCCGTGGAGAACTCACCGCACCTGTACGTCGCGGACATCGTGACGCCGATGCTGGTCATCCACGGCGACAAGGACTTTCGCGTCCCGATCGGCGACGGGCTGCGGCTGTGGTTCGAGCTGCTGTCCGAGTCGGGATTGCCCGCGGACGACGACGGGGTCACCGACCACCGCTTCCTCTACTTCCCCGACGAGAACCACTGGATCCTCACCCCGCAGAACGCGAAGGTCTGGTACCAGGTGGTGCTGTCGTTCCTCTCGGAGCACGTGCGGGGCGAGGACGTCGCGCTGCCCGAGATCCTGGGCACGTAACCGGTTCGCAGGGGCCGCGTCGAGGTGGTGTCACGCCCGCCTCTCGCGGCCCCGGTCGAATTCCTTGCCGCCCCACACCCCGGACTGAGCGGTCGCCCTGGCGAAGAGTTCACAGCGGATCCGCAGCGCGCAGTGCAGGCACACGTCGCGCGCGTACGCGAAATCCTCGGTCGGGAAGGGGAACCACCGGTCCGGCTCGGGGTCTTCGCGGCACGCCGCGTCGACCCACCCGGCGGGATCGTCGGAGACGGGCAGCAGTGTGGACAGGGTCGTGTCCAGGACGTCGGTCATCGGGAGATCTCCCCTTTCCGGGAGAAGTCGGTCGGTGGAGGCGGAATGCCCGGGGATCTCGCGGCTACACCGCCGCGAGATTCCGCCAGATCTGCCGTTGCGCCTTCTCGATGTGCCGCGGCGCCTTCGGCTCCCGATCCGCGACCGACTCGGCGGCGCCGACACTGATCAGCACCACCGCGCGTTCCGCGGGAATCTCACAGAGCGCCTCGAATGTCACGTTGAGGACCAGCACGGCGGCACGCGACCAGGTGCGGGCGTCGAGCGCGGTCGAGGGCGGGTTACGGGAGAGGTGCCTCACGGGTGTTCTCGGTTCTGTCGTCGGTTCGCGGCGGTGGAGGCACGCCGGGCGACGATCGTCGATTCGGGCGTGTCAGGCGGTCCGCTGGGGCTTCGCGGCGGGCATGATCCCGCGTTCGCCTTGCAGGCCGGCGAAGGAAGGGGCGTTGCCCGGGTCTGACGGGCGCAACGCGACCGCGTGGGCAGTGGGCCGTGCGCGCATCGCAACTTCCTTCCTCGAGTCGACGTGTGACCGATCGGAACCCGTCGAGCATGGCACACCGCCGCACTCGTGTCCTGGCATTTTTCGTGCCGTGGGAGCCGCGAACAGGGGCCCGACGAATCGGACAGGACGCGCGACACGTCCGATGGATGCGGTGAAGTGGCCGTTCGATCGCTACGGTGTTCGATACGTACCCCGAATGAAGGAGACATCGTGGCACTTCCCCAGCTCACTGACGAACAGCGGGCAGCAGCTCTCGAGAAGGCCGCCGCCGCTCGTAAGGCACGCGCAGAGCTCAAAGACAAGCTCAAGTCCGGTGACATCACCCTCAAGCAGGTCCTTTCCAAGGCCGATGTCGACGACATCATCGGAAAGACCAAGGTCAGCGCCATCCTGGAAGCCCTGCCGAAGATCGGCAAGGTCAAGGCCCAGGAGATCATGGCCAACCTCGAGATCGCGCCGACCCGTCGCCTCCGTGGCCTCGGTGACCGTCAGCGCGACGCCCTGCTGGCTCACTTCAGCTGACACGTTTCCCGGGTGCCCGCCCCACGCCGTCC
>NZ_JBHUSF010000270.1:0-12750 GCF_042673295.1 Rhodococcus sp. NPDC057014 | reverse complement strand
GTCGGTTCTCGCGGATGTGGCCACGGCATCCGAACGGGCCGGTCGCACCGGTGAGTCGCTCCTGGTCTCCGCCGACCTGGTGGTGTTCCTCGACGACGACCGCGAATCCGGCGCAGCCCGGCTGCGTCGACTGGACGACCTCCCCGGGATCGAATTCGCCTCCGCTGCCACCGTGTTCACCGGCTCCGCGGACGAGCTCGCGGACCGGCTCGCGGCATGGCAGCAGCTGGGATTCGACGGCTTCCGGTTGCGACCGGGAGTCGCCGTCGACGATCTGGAGGCCGTGTCGTCCCGGCTGGTGCCGATCCTGCAGCAACGCGGCCTGTTCCGCACCGCGTATCCGGACACCTCCCTGCGTGGGCTGCTGGGCCTGCCCACCGACGTCCCGAACCGCTATGCCACCGGCTTCCCCGCCGCCTGAGCCACTGCCTTCAGACAAGGACACGTACACGATGAGCACACATCCAAGAAGCAGGTCATCCTCGGCGCCTACCTCGGCGGCGTCAACCACCACACACTTCTTCTTCCTCGCCGAGGGTCTCGCCCTGCGCGAGCGCGCCGGGCAGATCTTCGACCAGGACATCATCGGCCGCCCCGACACTTTCACAGTGCTCGCGTCCCTCACCGCCGTCACCGATCACCTCGGACTGGCCGGAACCATCAACGCCACGTTCAACGAGCCGTATGAACTCGCGCGGCAGTTCGCGTCGCTCGATCAGCTGTCGGGTGGTCGAGCGGCGTGGAACGTGGTGACGTCGTTCGACCCGTTCACGGGGCAGAACTTCCGCCGCGGTGGGTTCCTGGACCACTCGCAACGCTACGAGCGCGCCGAGGAGACCGTCGAAGTGGTGCGGCAGCTGTGGGATTCGTGGCGCGGTGACGACGTTCTGGCGGACAAGGAAGACGGCCGCTTCCTGCGCCGTCCGGACGCCGGAACCTTCGACTATCATGGCAGTCACTTCGACATCCGCGGCCGGTTCACAGTGCCGCGCAGTCCCCAGGGCCGACCGGTCCTCCTGCAGGCCGGCGTGTCACCGCAGGGGCGCGATTTTGCGGCAGGCAACGCCGACGCGATCTTCTCGCCCTACGGGAAGCTGCCCCAGGCCGCCGAGTTCTACCGCGACATCAAAGCCCGTGCCGTCTCGTTCGGGCGGAACGTCGACGACATCAAGATCCTCCCCTCGGCAAGCTTCGTCCTCGGCGACACCGAGGCCGAGGTATGGGAGAAATACCACGAGGTCCGCAACGAGCAGGTCATCGGTCAGACCGCGCTGATCCTGCTCGAGCAGATCTGGAACCGCGATCTCTCCGCGTTCGACCCCGACGGACCCGTCCCGGGCATCGAACCGGATCCCGACGCGCCACCGATCATCCAGGGCCGCGCATTCACCTATCAGGACCGGTTCGAGACCGTCGCGAGGTTACGAGCGGTGTCCGAGGAGAAGAAGCTCACCTTGCGGGAGACCGTCATCGACCAGTTCGAACGTGGCCCGATCGTCGGCACCGCCGCGCAGGTCGCAGAGAAGATCGATGCGTTCGTGCAGAACGACGGCTCCGACGGATTCATCATCGGCTCGCACCTCGTGCCTTCCGGTCTCGACGAGTTCGTCGATCACGTGGTGCCGTTGCTACAGGACCGGGGCGCGCTGCGCACCGAATACACCGGAACCACGTTGCGCGACAACCTCGGCCTGCCGGTGCCGCACGACCGGGTTTCCGCAGCCACCCAGGCGTAGATCTACGGCACGACGCTGTGGCCTATGGCGTCACCACTACCGCCCCGCAGTCGTATCACGGGCGATCTACGCGGTGATCATCACTGCATGGATCGGCGCATTCCTGAATTCCCTGCGCGAATACCTCCGCGACCGCGAACGCGAATCCGCCGACGCAATCAGCGCAGCGGCACAGGCCGCCGCCGGTCCGGAACCCGCACTGCCATAGTGCGCCCAACCCGACCCGCACCGGCGTAGCTGGTCCGAGACCCGAGATCAGCTCGCGGGCGGCGTACCGATCACCGACGCACCCTCGGGTGACAGGAATGCCGGCGGGGTGCCGTTGAGGACATAGTCGCCGAGCTGCTGCTCGCGGTAGATCAGAGGGTTGTGAGAGGCGAGGGTTCGCACGTTGCGCCAGTGCCGGTCGAACTGATACTTGCGGTCCAGCGCGGACGCACCGCCCACCTCGAAGATCTCCGTCGTCGTCTTCAACCCGAGCCCGAGAACGACGGACTGCGCCCGGTACGCGTCCAGCTCCGCCTTCAATTCCAGCGCCACAGCCTCCTCCTCCCCATTCGGGGTGCGTTCCGCTTCCGGGGTGATGGTCAGCGCGTACCGGGCATCGGCCGCGGCGTCGAGTGACGCGGCGGCATCGAGGACGGTGGCGCGGATCGCGAAGGCGGCGGCGTCGGCGCGGCCCACGACCTGCTGGATCAGCGGGTCCTTCGCGGCAACAGGGGCTTTCGCCTGCGGGTAGGTGCGGTGCCTGCGGCGGACGAAGTCGGCGATCTCGTCCGTCGCCCGGCGGACGATGCCGGCGATCGTCGCCAGGTGCGTCAGCTGGAAGTGCGCGAGATGCCCGGCGGTGCCGCCCGGTGGCGGGAACAGGAAACCGACACCCTCCACCTCGGCGTCGGTGAAGACGGTGGTGCCGCTGGCGCTGGCCCGCTGCCCGAACCCGGCCCAGTCGTCGATCCGCTCGACGCCCGGGTCGTCCGCTTTGACGACGGCGGTGTGCCGGTCGCCTGCCTCGTCGAGCACCGCGACGGTGAGGTAGTCCCCGTAGAGGGCGCCGGTGCTGTAGTACTTGGTGCCGTTCACCACGAGGCGGCCGTCCACCTCGCGCAGCGTCGTCGCGGGCTTGTGGAACGTGCCCTCCCGTTCGCTGACCGCGGTGCCGAACACAATGCCCTCACCGATGCGGCGCAGCCACTCCTGCCCGCGCGGGGTGTGACGCTCGCGCCAGCGGTCCTCCACGAACCGGGAGTGCACCCGAAGTGCGTGCGGGAGATTCGATTCCGCGGCCGCGAGCTCGATGACGAGCAGGTAGAGCTGTCGCAGGCTGGCACCGTCGCCGCCGAACTCCCGCGGCACCCGCACAGCGGGGAACCCCACCTCACGGAGCCACCCGGCCTGCTCGAGGGCGAGTCGGCCACTCGTTTCCCGCTCGAGGGCCCCGTCGGCGATCCGTGCGAACACGGGGCGGTACTTGGCGAGCAGTTCCTCGTCGGTGGGGCGGGCACTCGCGCTCACGGGTTCGACGGCAAGATCGGTGGTCATCGGTTCTCCTGGGTGGAAAGGGCGGTGCGCGGGTCGGGAAGGCCGAAGCGGCCACGGATGGTCGGCGAATCGTATTCGGTGGGGAACACGCTCTCGGCCTGGAGGATCGGGACCACCTGCTGCACGAAGCGCTCCAGATCGTCGTGCAGCAGCGGGAAGTGGACGTTGTAGCCGGACACGGCCCCGGCCGCCCACCAGTCGATCAGCGCGTCGGCGACCTCCTTGGGGGTCCCGATGACGAGTCGATGGCCCCCTGCGCCACCGACCTGTCGGATGATCTGCCGGGTGGTGGGTTCCTCGGTGCGCACCAGATCCTGGACCGCCCTGCTGAAACCGACAGGGCGGGTCTGGTCCTCTTGCGGCTCGAACCATTCCGCCTTCAGCGGTCGGTCGACGTCGACGGACCGGGGAAACGCCGGGTTCAGTACGCGTTGCTGCTCGAGGAAGCGAGCGATCAGATCGTCCTCGCTGCCGGCGCCGCTGAACACCTCGTGCCGACGCAGCGCCTCCTCTCGGGTGTCGCCGAGGTACACGTTGACGCCGGGAAAGAGCCGGATGCTGTCGGCGGGCCTGCCGTGCCTGCGGGCGGCAGCGTCGAGTGTGGTCGCGTAGTCGAGTGCCGCCCGCTTCCCCAGCAGCGCCGCGTACACGATCTCGGCGTGCTTGCCTGCGAAGTCGATACCCTGCGCGGAGGCGCCTGCCTGCGAGATCACCGGGTGCCCCTGCGGACCGACCGGGACGTTGAGGGGGCCACGCACGTCGAAGAACTCGCCGTGATGGTCGATCGTTCGCGCCGTCGTCTCGTCCCACAGCGGACCCGTGGGCTCCGGTCCCTCCGGGGTGTCCCAGGACAGCCACAGTTCCTTGACGACCCGGAGGAACTCGTCGGCCTTGCGGTAGCGGTCCTCCCGGTCGAGCAGTTCGTCCGCCGAGAAGTTCGCGGCGATGTCGGGGTTGAAGTTGGCGACGGCGTTGAAGATCACCCGTCCACCCGCGATGGAGTCGAGACTCGCGAGTCGGCGGGCGAGGTTGTACGGCGAGTTGTAGCTCGTCGACGCCGTCAGCACGAAGCCGATGTCCGGGATCGCACCCGCGATCGCCGAGAACAGCACGATCGGGTCGAACAGGTGGCTCGGCCCGTTGTCGGCGGTGCGTTGCAGCGCCGGATGATCCGACACGAACACGGCGTCGAGGGTTCCCGATCGCGCGATCTCGGCGGACCGCCGATAGTGCTCCCAGTCCGCGAAACGGTTCCACGTGGTGCCGGGCCAGTTCCATGCCTTCTTCGACGCACCGGCACCGACGATGGACGCCGCGAGCGTCAGCCTCCGCTGTGGTCGCCGTGCCGGCGTGTCGGTTCCGGTGCTCATGTCGAATGCTCCGTTCGGTGGATGTGGAAGGGCGCAGCATCAATAGGACTCCGCCGCAGCACTTTCCGCTGGGCACAGCGCCCCTCCCATCTCACCGACTCACCGCCGGTCCCGTCAACGAATACGATCGCGGTGGTTGAAATACCGAACACTGATGGGACAGTGAGTTTCTCGCCGGACATTCGCGGCACGCGTCCCGCCGATGACAACACTGGAACCAGCGTGATTTCATTTCCGAACTCGGCGCATCGGTGCGGGTCACGGGCGGGCGCACGGTTCGGGCATCGTCTCCACGACCGTCGGCGCCCGATACCCGGGGCTACGGTGTGGCCATCGGCCGCCGCGCCGCGAATCATTCCAACCGCTACCCAGCGAAGGTGGGCAACACTCCGTGAGCACTTCATCGATCGACAAGGCCTCCACCGTCGAGAAGACCATCGACGTCGACACCCTCCGCGTCTGGCTGGCCGACGATGCGGAACTCGCCGTCCTCGACATCCGACCGAGCGACGAGGTCGGCTACGCGTCGCCACTGTTCGCCACCAACATTCCCGCGGACCGCCTCGAGGCCGAGATCGACCGG
This sequence comes from Rhodococcus sp. NPDC057014, assembly GCF_042673295.1. NCBI lineage: Bacteria > Bacillati > Actinomycetota > Actinomycetes > Mycobacteriales > Nocardiaceae > Rhodococcus > Rhodococcus sp. NPDC057014. The sequence goes on along the minus strand of NZ_JBHUSF010000270.1, from coordinate 7,519 downwards.
TACGTGCCACGCGCGGTCGTACGGACCGTCCTCGTCGACGGCGGTGACGGCGTGGCGCAGCGCCTCGCCGAGCGCCTCGCCGAGACCGGGCGCAGCGAGGTACACGTCCTCGCAGGCGGCATCCCCGAGTGGACCCGGAACGGCACCGACGACCTGCCGACCTTCGACGTCCCCGGCAAAGACTTCTCCCTGGGAATCCGCGACGAACGCGACACCCCCTCGGTGTCCGCCGCCGAACTCCAGTCCCTCAAGGATCAGGGCGCCGACGTCGTCGTCATCGACACCCGCACCCTGCCCGAGTTCACCGCCGGCCACGTTCCCGGCGCGGTCGGCGTGCCCGGCGCAGAGTTGCTGCTGCGGTTCGCGGACGTCGTGCCCTCCCCCGATACCCACGTCGTCGTCTCCTGCGCGGGCCTGCCCCGCGCGATCATCGGCGCCCAGACGCTCATCGACTCCGGTGTCCCGAACAAGGTTTCCTACCTGCACGACGGCACCCGGGCGTGGAAGGAGGAGAACCTCGAGCTGGAAACCGGCGCGACCGCCGTCTACGCACCGGTCGACCGCGCCGCGCGGGAGGCAGCCGCGCAGCGTGTGGAGACCATCACCGCCAACGACACGTTCCCCCGCATCGACGTCGAGACCGCGCAGGCGTGGGCTGTCGACCCCGACCGCACCACCTACCTTCTCGACGTTCGCACGCCGGAGGAGTTCGAGCAGGGGCACCTACCCGGATCGATCACGTCCGAGGGCGGGCAGCTGCTCGGGGTCTCCTACCGCACCATCGCCGTGCGCGGCGCGCGCGTGGTCTTGATCGACGACCTCACCGGTGCCCGCGCCGCGGTCGTCTCGCACTGGCTCCAGCGCCGCGGATTCGAGATCGCGCTGCTGCTCCACGATTTCGAGTCGGGCGTCGCCCGATGACCTCCACCCTGGACGTGTCGATCGACGCGGGCAGCGCCGACCGGGTCGACGCCGCCGACGAGCACCCACTGGTGTCGCAGGTTCGGGACTTCGCGTACAACACGCTCGCACCCCGGGCTCTGCAGACCGACCGCGAGGGCGTCACCGCCGACACCGTCGAGGAACTGCGGCGGCTCGGGCTGCTCAACCATCTGGCCCCGGCCCGGTTCGGTGGCGCCGAGTTGGACAAGGCCGCCGAACGCCGGGTCCACGAGCACCTCGCCTACGGCGACTTCAACACGTGGCTCGCCTGGGCACAGCACACGGGGTTGATCGTCCACTTCACCGCTCTGGCCGACAGCGGCGAACGGATCGGCGAACTCGGTGAGCGGGTGCTACGCGGGGAGATCCTCACCGGGACCGCGATCAGCGACGCCCGGCACTACCCCACCCGATATGTCCGCGCCACCCCGGTCGACGGCGGATGGACGATCACCGGCACGGTGTCCTGGGTGAGCGGCTGGGGGCTCAACACCCTGCTGTCCGTCGCCGCGATCGACCCCACGACCGAGACCCAGCTGCTCGCGCTGATCCCGGCCGACGACGAGCGGTTGCGTGCCGAGCCGCTGGGTCTCGTAGCCGCCAACGGAAGCCGCACGTGGCGAGTCACTTTCGAGGGAGCCTTCGTCGCCGAGTCGAACATCGTCACACGCACCCCGAGATCCGAATGGAATCACCGTGATCAGAACATCGTCAGCGACGTCAGGCCGCAGGTGTTCGGGGTCGCGCGCGCGATCCTCGACGAATTGGACGCCTCCGGCACCGAAGCGGCCGTCGCGGTGGCGCAGGCATGGGCACCGCAGTTCACCCGCTATCGGGCACTGGCCTACTCCCTGACCGATCGGGCGACATCGGATCCGAAAGGCCCGCAGTACTTCGAGAACCGGCTCACGCTGAAGGTCGAGGTGCTCCGTTCGCTGCACGAGATCGCCCGGGCACTGACCGTCTCACGGGCGGGCTCGGGGATTCTCGACACCGATACCGCTGCGCTGCACGCCCGTTCCGCGCAGTTCCTTCAGATCCAGAGCCAGAACGAACACTCGCGGACAGCCCAGCTCGCACACATCGCGGCAGCGGCACACCACCGAGAACCTGTGGCGTGACAGGGCACACAGGAGTCCCCGCAGGCGATTGCCGTTAGATTCACTGCGCTTTAATATCGTGCCCGCCAGGAACTTTGACCACATATTCCTGCGCATGGAAACAACAGTTCACGCCCCACGGCCGGTGCGCGAGCGCCGACGACGATTCCGAGGCGTGTTCGGCGTTCTCGCACTGACCGGTGTCCTCGCTCTGACCGGATGCAGCAGCACTGTCGACGCCGCGGGCGGCACCGGAAGCGGCTATCCGCAGACCGGCGGCACCCTGCGGATCGCGCTTCTCAGCTCCCCCGAGTCGCTCGACCCACACCTGAACACGTCCTTCGCGGCCAGCAACTACGGCAACAGTGTCTTCGACAAACTGACCTGGCAGGATCCGGAGACCGGCGAAATCGGTCCCTGGCTGGCCACCGCCTGGGAGGTCGACGACACCAATACCGAATTCACGTTCACGCTGCGTGAGGGCGTCACCTTCAGCGACGGCACCCCGTTCAACGCCGACATCGTGAAGAAGAACTTCGACCAGTACGTCTTCGGAGATCCGGCGCTCGGCATCAAGCCCAACGGCGCCACCCACCTGAAGTCCTACCAGGGCAGCGAGGTCGTCAGCGACAACGTCGTCAAGATCGTCTTCAAGTCCCCCTCGGCCAGCTTCCTCCAGTTCATCTCGTACTCCGGCAACAACCAGCCCGGCATCATCGGCCAGAAGACCCTCTCGTCGAACGCCGAGCAGCGGCTCGACCCGACGAACATCGTCGGCACCGGTCCGTTCGTCGTGACCGAATACGCGCCCAAGGAGCGCACGGTGCTCACCAAGCGCGCGGACTACAACTGGGGCGCTCCCGGACTGAACCACGAGGGCCCGGCCTACCTCGACAAGGTCGAGTTCGTGACGATCCCCGAAGCGAGCGTGCGCACGGGCGCACTGCAGTCCGGAGAGGTACAGGCTGCGTTCGACATCCTGCCCACCGACGAGACGGTCCTCGAGGCGCAGGGCTTCGATATCACCTCCCGGACGATCGCCGGGCTCAACCTCGGCTGGAACATCAACACGAGTCTCGAGCCCACCAACGACATCAACGTCCGTCGCGCGATCGTGCGTGCCACCAACCGCGCCGGGTTCAAGGACACCGTTCTCGCTCCGTCCGAGGGGCAGGCGAAGTCCGTACTCGCCGCCCACGTCCAAGGATCGACCGACTACACCGACGGGGTGTTGAAGTTCGACCTCGAGGAGTCCAAGCGGCTGCTCGACGAGGCCGGCTGGAAGGTCGGGGCCGACGGCATACGGGAGAAGGACGGAAAGAAGCTGACACTCAAGGCGACCGGGCACTATCTGGTGCCGAACAGCCGCTACACGTACGAATCGATCCAGGCGTCGCTCCAGGAGATCGGCGTCGACCTCGACTTCCAGTTCGACGCGAGCAACATCCCGACCGACCAGGTCAACAAGGAATACCACCTGATCAACACCAACCGTAGCCGCAACGATCCCGCGATCCTGAACGTCAACTTCAACCCCGACCGGGGCAACTCCGCCCGCATCCCCGCGGACTTCCCCGACCGGCAGAAGATCGCCGACACTCTCGAAGCACTCGAGTCCACGCTGGACCCGACGCAGCGGGGCGCGCTGACCGAACAGGCGCAGGAACTCGTCCTCGACGAGTACGTCCTGTACGACCCGGTGTTCGAGCCGTCCCAGGTGGCCGCGTCGAAGGGTGTCCACGACATCGACCTCGACGCCACCAGCCGGCTGCACTTCCTCCGCACCTGGATCGACCAGAGCTGATCGACCCGTCCCGGGTCGGTCCCCCGACGGACCGGCTCGGGACGCCGGGCAGACACACACTCGCAAAGGATTTCCATGGCACGCTACGTCCTCCTGAAGCTGGGGCGAAGCCTGGTGGTGGTGTGGGGCGCGTTCACCGCCTCCTTCATCCTGCTGTACACGCTGCCCGCCAGCCCGGTCGAACTGCTCTTCAACCCCGAAGAGCGCAACGACATCTCGCCCGAGGCCTACGCGCAGATCGAGCAGCAGTACGGCTTCGACCGCCCGGTATTCTTCCAGTACCTCGCCCGACTCTGGGCCGCACTGCATCTCGACTTCGGGTCCTCCGTCCAGAACGGCAAACCGGTGGTGACAGCGATCGCCGAGGCCCTCCCGAAGACCGTCGTGCTGGCCGTGGCCGCGCTGGTGCTCGCGGCGTTCATCGCGCTGGCAGTCGCCTGGGTCGCCACCTACATCGAGTCCCCGTGGCTGCGGAACGTCATCGCCGGGCTGCCGCCTCTGCTGGTGTCGTTCCCGAGCTTCCTGCTGGGTCTCATCATCATCCGGGTCTTCTCGTTCCAGCTCGGCTGGTTCCCTCCGATCAGCCGCGACGGCCTGCACGGGCTCGTGCTCCCCGCCTTCGCGCTGGCGATCCCCGTCGCCGGCCCCATCGCCCAACTGCTGTTGCGCAATTTCACCACCGAATACGGCTCGCCCTATGTGCTGACGTCGTTCAGCAAGGGCCTGCGCAAGGCGACCGTGATCAGCGGCGACGTCCTGCGCAACGCCAGCCTGCCCGCCCTCACCCAGGGCGGCATCATCGTCGGCGAACTGCTCGCCGGTGCCGTCATCACCGAGACGATTTTCTCCCGCAACGGGATCGGACGACTCACCGAGCAGGCGGTCCGTGCGCAAGACGTGCCCGTCGTCCAGGGCGTCGTCATGTTCGTCGCCCTCGCGTTCGTCACGGTCAACTTCGTCGTCGACGTCGCCTATCCCCTGATCGACCCTCGACTCAAAGCCGCCCGCGAAGGAATGCTTTCATGACGATCGACAGCGACCGCACGCTCGTGGCCGAGCCACCGGTGGCCGACCCGGTCCCGGCTACCGTCCCGGAACTCGCCGCGACACCACCGCTCCTCCCGCCACCGGTCGACACACCGGACGCACCTCCGCGGCGACGATTCGGGGCGCTTCCCTCGATCGTGTCCCGCCCGGGTCTCGTTCTGGCGATCCTGATCGTCGCCCTGGCCGTCGCCTGGTGCTTCGTGCCCGGACTGTTCGCCGGGAAGGACCCGTACCTCCCGGACTCCACCGCGATCCTGGTCGGCCCCAGCGCCGAACACCTCTTCGGCACCGACCGTCTGGGCCGTGACATCTACTCACGGACCGTGCACGGCGCGGTGATCACGCTCAGCGCGACACTCCTCGCCGTTGCCATCGCCTTCGTCATCGGGACCGTCCTGGGCGCGATCGCCGGATTCGTGCGCGGCGCGGTCGAACTGGTCATCATGCGTGTCGTCGACGTACTCCTGTCGGTGCCCGGACTACTGCTCACCATGGTCGTGGTCTCCGCCCTCGGTTACGGCACCATCAACGTGGCGATCGCGGTCGGCGTCTCCGCTGTCGCCAACTTTGCCCGGGTGATGCGCGCCGAGGTGCTGCGTGTCGTCCAGGCCGACTACATCGAGGCCGCCGCGAGCATCGGCACCCCGCGACTCACCATTCTCACCCACCACGTGCTGCCGAACTCGCTCAGTTCGGTCGTCTCCCTCGTTCCACTGCAGTTCGGTGCCTCGATCCTGGCGATTGCGGCGCTCGGCTTCCTCGGGTTCGGTGCTCCGCCACCGGAACCGGAATGGGGCCTGCTGGTCTCCGAGGGCCGTGACCTCCTCGCAGTCGCTCCCTGGATCGCTCTGCTCCCCGGCTTTGTCATCCTGGCGGTGGTCTTGTCGAGCAACCGCATCAGTCGCGAACTGCAACACGACGGAGGAATCCGATGACCCTGTTGTCTTTCGAGGACGTCGAGATCTGGTACACCGGCCGGGGCCGGAGCGCGACCAAGGCGGTCTCCGGGATCAGCCTCGACGTGCAGGCCGGTGAACTGGTCGCCATCGTCGGCGAGTCCGGTTCCGGCAAGTCCACCCTCATCCGGTCATCGATCGGCCTGTTGCCAAGCACCAGCCGGGTGAGCGGGCGAATCCAGCTCGGCGGCAAAGACGTCGCCGGATGGAGCCAGAACAAGTTCGCCCGCCTGCGGGGCAGCTATGTCGGCTTCGTCCCGCAGGATCCCGGCGTTTCGCTCAACCCGGTCAAACCGATCGGCAAGCAACTGGAAGACGCACTGCGCAACCGCCTCGGAAAGAGCCACCTCCTTCCGTTCACGACCTCGGCGCAGCGGCACAACCTGAAGTCACAGACACTGAAGTTCCTGGAACTGGCGGGCCTTCCGGATCCGTCCCGCATCTACGCGAAGTACCCGCACGAACTGTCCGGCGGCATGAAGCAACGGGTGCTCATCGCGATCGCCCTGTCCGGCGAGCCGGAGCTCCTCATCGCCGACGAACCGACCAGCGCGCTGGACGTGACGGTGCAGAAACAGATCCTCGACCACCTCGACCGGCTCCGCACCGAACTGGGCATCGGCATCCTGCTCGTCACCCACGACCTCGGGGTCGCGCTCGAACGCGCCGACCGCGTCGTGGTGATGCGCAGCGGCGTCGTCGTCGAGGAGGGCCGCAGCGACACCCTCCTGCACCACGCGAGCGATCCGTACACGCGGCGGCTCCTCGACGCCGCTCCCGGTCTGCATGTCGGAACCCTGGAGCCGCGGCCGATTCGGGTCGGCACGCTCACTCCGCACTCGTCCGCCGAACGCACCTCCGCCGAGTACGCGATCGAGGTGAAGGGTGTGTCGAAAACGTTCCACGCGGCGCACAGCAGCGCGGAACCGGTGGTCGCGGCCGACGACGTCTCGTTCCGCGTCGCGACCGGAACCACGCATTCACTCGTCGGCGAGTCCGGTGCCGGCAAGTCCACGATCGCCCGGATCGTCGCCGGCCTGCGTACTCCCGACGAGGGCGAGGTCACCCTCCTCGGGCAGGGCGACACCTGGAGCCGCCGGCAGCTGAGCAAGCGCCTGCAGTTCGTGTACCAGAACCCGTATTCCTCTCTGAATCCCCGGCTCTCGGTCGCCGACCTGATCACCGCGCCGCTGCGTGTGCATCGCAAGGACATCGACCGCCGGCAGCGGCACGCGATCGCCGAGGAACTTCTCGACGGCGTGCGGCTGGACCGCAAGTACGCCTCCCGCCGGGCCGGGGAGCTCTCCGGCGGGCAGGCGCAGCGTGTCGCGATCGCTCGCGCTCTGTCCCTGAATCCGGAGATCGTCATCCTGGACGAGGCGGTGTCCGCGCTCGACGTGTCGGTACAGGCGGAGATCCTGCAACTGCTCGTGGACCTGCAGGCCGCGTACTCGCTGACCTATCTGTTCATCACGCACGACCTCGGAGTCGTGCGGCTGATCGCGGACACGGTGACGGTGATGCGTCGCGGGAACGTCGTCGAATCCGGGCCGACGGCACAGGTTCTCGATGCACCCACGGACGAGTACACACGCCGGCTCGTCGACTCCGTGCCGGGCGCCGAGGCACTCCGCATCCGTGCGTGAGTGCGGCAGCCAGGGTTGCCGCAC
>NZ_JBHUSF010000269.1:0-12758 GCF_042673295.1 Rhodococcus sp. NPDC057014 | reverse complement strand
GACTCGAGGTGACCGGTGATGGCCACCTCGGAGCGGACGAAGCAGACGACCGGTGTGTATGTCTACGGCATCGTCCCGGCCGACGTCGAGGTCGCCGAGGATGCGACCGGGGTCGCGGACGGCACCGTGGAGGTGGTCACGCAGGGTGACATCGCCGCCCTGGTGAGCGGGCTGTCGGTGGACCGGGCGCTCGGTAAACCCGGGGACCTGCGGGCGCATGCGGACCTGCTGGACGGGGTGGCCGGGGTCGCGCCGGTGCTGCCCCTGCGGTTCGGTGCGGTGCTCAGCGACGCCGACGCCGTACGGGAGGAACTGCTCGCAGCGCACGCGGACGAGTTCGGTGCGGCTCTCGGGAAATTGGAGGGCAAGGCCCAGTACATCGTCAAGGGCCGGTACGTGGAGAGGGCGATCCTGCGGGAGATCGTCGACGAGAACGAGCAGGCGGCGGCGCTGCGCGAGGAGATCCGCGACAAGTCGGAGGACGCGGGACGGCAGGCGCGGATGGCCTTGGGGGAACTGGTGAGCAACGCGATCGCCGCCAAGCGGGAAGAGGACACCGGCAGGGTCGTCGAGGCGCTCGACGACCTCGCCGCTTCCGTGAACGTGCGCGAACCCACGCACGAGGAGGAGGCCGTGCAGGTGGCGATCCTCGCCGACGTCGAGCGTCAGGACGAGCTCGAACAGGTGCTCGGCGAGCTGGCCCAGGACTGGGACGGGCGGGTGGAGATGCGCCTGCTCGGACCGCAGGCGGCGTACGACTTCGTGGTGACCCAGAAGCCGGAGGGGCAGGGCTGAGGCATGGGTCTGTTCTCGTTCATCGTCACCTTGCCGCTGCAACCGGTCAAAGGGGTGATCTCGCTGGCGGAGTTGATCCAGCGGCAGGTCGAGCAGGAGTTGCACGATCCGGCGCGTGCCCGCCGGGCGCTCGAGGAACTCGAGGAGGCCCGGGAACGTGGTGAGATCACCGAGGAGGAGGAAATGCAGGCACAGCAGGCGATCCTCGACCAGATGACGGGCGGTGGCGAATCGAGCCCCTGATCCGGCAGGGCGTCAACGGGCGTACAGCGCGTGCTCGACCCGCTTGGCCTTCCGCTTCGGCACACCCGGCGCCGGGGAACGGCAACGGGCGGCACCGCCGCTCGAGATGCACACGCTCACAGGTAATCCCCTCATGATCATCGCGCTGACAGACCCTCACCGTCCGCCGACACCAACCATCTTTCACAGGTTCGGGCACACCGCGCTTCCCTCATCGAGGAGCACACGATGGGTCCTCGATCGGATCGATTACTCAGATCGGGCGTACACCAACCCGAGCCGCCTGCCGCTCTCGGCGGAGGTCACCAGTGGCCGAGATTTCCTTGCCAGAGTGCCACGAGGACATACAGCGCAACAGCCAGTGGATAGTACAGATTAATCATCGACGATCACCTTCGGATGGGGCCTTTCGGTATCGGTTTGCCCGACCCGGATCGGGTACCCGAGTCGTGACGGCGATACGCCGGCGACGCCGCTCATCTCACGGCACGAGTTCGAACCACGCGCTCGCTCCGCCCCGCAGATGCGGATCCGGGTTGTGTCGGCGCGCCACCTCGTGCGCACGGAGAGCAGAGTCAAACAATGCGGCGGCGCACCGGTAACGCCACCGAGTGGTAACGGGCGCGGGCAAAGCAGCGATATAAAAGAGCTGACCCCGAGTTGAGAAGGATGTAGTCGAACGCGGACGATACGGCGATCCGCGCTGCAATATCGGAACCCCGAACCCCGGGCCGCCACGACCCTGCCCCGCATGAGGCGTCGTCGCCCCACGACCCCCGGTCGCATGTGAAGGGATCCTTTCAGTTGGATTCTGCAATGCCACTCCACCACCGTGCTCGCGACGTGGACGCCTTCCCACTGTCGTCGGCGCAACGTGGGATGTGGCTCGCGCAACGATTGGCACCCGACGTCGCACTCTGCATCGCCCAGTACGTCGAATTGCACGGGCCCCTCGACCTCGATCTTCTGAACGAGGCGTCGTTGGCGGCGGGCCGGGAGTTCCAATCCACCTTCCTGAGGATCGTCGAGATGGACGGCGAGCCGTTCCAGGTCATCGATCCCACCATCGAGTTGTCCACGGATTTCGTCGACTTCCGCACCGCGGCCGACCCGGTCGGGACGGCGCACGCGTGGATGGAAGGCGACTACACGAGCCCGATCGACGTCACACGCGATATGTTGGCCAAGTCGGCGGTGCTGCAAGTCGGCGAGCAGGACTACTTGTGGTACAGCCGAATTCACCACGTCGCGCTCGACGGGTACGGGGCGATGACACTCGTGAACCGGATCGCCACGCTGTACTCGGCCGCGACGGAGGGTCGTTCGCCCGAACCCAACCGCGCGGCAGATCTGCGAACCCTGTGTGCCATCGATCGGGAGTACCGGGCGTCGCGCCGATTCGAGTCCGATCACGCCTACTGGGCCGACCGGGTCGCCGAGATGACCGCGGGCGCGAGTTTGTCGCCGGTCGCCGCAGCTGCCGTGGCGAGGTGCACTCTCGCGAACTCGGCACTGTCCGACGAGGCTGCCCGAAGACTCGCCCGTTCCCACCACGCTTTCGGTGCCACCGCCGCAGCGGTGGTCGTCTCGGCATTCGGTTGCTATCTCGCGCGCATGACCGGCAACGACGAGGTACTCGTCAACCTGCCCGTCTCGGCCCGGACGACAGTGATTCTGCGCCGCTCCGGCGGAATGCTGGTCACCGTCGCGCCGCTGCAGGTGAGCACACGTCCCGACGACACGCTCGCCAACTTGATCCAGCGGGTGCAGTGGGACGTGACGGGCGCACTGCGCCATCAGCGGTACACCCTCGAGGACATCCGCCGGGAGGCCGGCCGGAAGGCCGCCCGTGTTCTCGCGGCGCCGATGGTCAACGTGATGCTCTTCCGTCCGAAGATCATCCTCGGCGCACTTGCCGGCGAATTCCACGTGGTCACGTCCGGGCCGGTCGATGACCTGCTGGTCAACGTGTATACGACCGGAACACCCGAGAAGACGATGGTCGAGTTCCGGGGCAACCCCGGCCGCTACACCGACGAAGATCTGCGTTCACACCAGCGGGCCTTCGTCGGATTGCTCGAGGAGTTCCTCACCGCGGATCCCGCGGCGGCACCGGCGGATCTCCACGCCGAGACCGCGGCAGAGGGGGCACGACGCCGGGGCAGAGCGGTTCACCTCGAATTCTGGAGGAGTGTGCTCGACGGGCTGTCCACCGAGCCCGTCCTCCGAGCCGATCATGTCCGCCCCGGCCACTTCGGTGATCTCGACGGCCGTGTGGTCAGGCACGTTCCCGCCGACGTGCACGGCAAGATCCGGGACCTCGGTAAGGCCGGCTCCTTCGCGAGCTACTCCGTCGTGCACACCGCCCTTGCCGCGCTGCTGGCGCGGCTGAGTGGTCGAGGCGACGTGGCGGTGGGTGTCCCGGCAGGCCCGCACGGGTGGCCGCTGATCCTGCGGTCCCGGGTCGACGCCGCATCGACCTTCGCCGAACTGCTCGTTTCGGTGCACACCATCGAGGTGGCTGCTTTCCGCCATGCCGAGATTCCGTTCGACGACCTCGCGACGGCACTCGGTCTTCCGACGGCGCCGGGCGCTTCGTACCCATGTCAGGTCGGTTTCGTGTTCGCCCGCGCGGGGCCGGCGGACGCCGAGGCTCGCATGCCGGCGGGCGGTGGGACCGACCTGCAGGTGACGTGCACCGAGCACGGTACCGAGTCGGGCATCGACGTCGAGATCGTCTACTCGACAGCGTTGTTCGACCCGGCAACGATCGAGACCTTCACCGACCAGCTGGTCCGCATGCTCGAGGCCGCGACCGCCGAACCCGACGTCGCGGTCGGGGATCTCGTGTTCGCTGCGCCCACCGCACTGGCCGGACTCACGCCCGCAGTCGGTGCACCCACCCGCCCCGTGCAGCTGTTCCCCGATCTCCTGACCGCCGCCATGGCGGCCGAGCGCGATGCCGTCGCCGTGGCGGACGGCACCGCAGAGCTCACCTACCGGGAGCTCGATCGACACTCGAACCGGCTCGCCCGCCTACTCGTCGAACGTGGAGCCGGTCCGGAAACCGTTGTCGCCCTGGCACTGCCCCGGTCGGTGGAATTCGTGGTCGCGGTGTGGGCGACCGCGAAGTCGGGCGCTGCCTTTCTACCGGTGGATCCGACCTATCCGGCCGCCCGCATCGACCACATGCTGACCGATTCCGGCGCACAGATCGGCATCACCACATCCTCGTACCGTGCGGCGTTGGCGCAGGCCTCCTCGGCGTCCTGGATCGAACTCGACGACGCGGCCACCACCGCCGACGTCGAACGATGCCGCGCCGACGCCCTCGTGGAAGCGGATCGGCGCCGACCGCTGCGACCGGATCATCCGGCGTACGTCATCTACACCTCCGGGTCGACGGGAATCCCGAAGGGCGTGGTGGTGACCCATCGTGGCCTCGCGAACCTGGTGGCCGCCGAACGCGAAAGCCTCATCGTCCATCCCGCATCACGGGTCGCGCAGTTCGCATCGCCGAGTTTCGACGCCTCCCTGTTCGAATTACTGGCGGCGGTCGGGTCCGGAGCGCGGCTGGAGATCGTCCCGCGTGGGGTGTTCGGTGGCGTCGAGCTGACCCGGGTCCTCACCGAAAGACGAATCACGCATGCGGTGCTGACTCCGTCCACGCTGGCGACACTCGACCCCGGGAACCTGCCCACCCTGACGCATCTCGTCGTGGCCGGGGAGGCGTGTCCGCCGGACGCAGTGGTGCGATGGTCGGCGGGACGCCGCATGTTCAACGCGTACGGGCCGACCGAGGCCACCATCATGTCCACCCTGAGCGGGCCGATGGCGTCCACCGCTCCGGTGACGATCGGCGGGCCGGTGCGCGGGATGTCCGTGGTGGTTCTCGACGAACGACTCCATCCCGTCCCGCCGGGGGTCGCGGGCGAGCTGTATCTCTCCGGGCCGGCCCTCGCCCGCGGTTATCACCGCCGCACCGGCGTGACCGCGGCGCGGTTCGTCGCCGACCCGTTCGGGCGTCCCGGCGATCGGATGTACCGGACCGGGGACGTGGTTCGCTGGACGAGGGAGAATCACGTCCTCGACTACATCGGCCGCAGCGACTCCCAGGTCAAGGTGCGGGGATTCCGGATCGAACTCGGTGAAGTCGATGCCGTGCTGACAGACCACCCGGCCGTCGGGTTCGCGGCCACCGTCGACTACGACACCGGGAGCGGGGAGACCACGCTGGTCTCGTACGTGCGAGCGGCGACCGGCGAGGGACTGGACCTCGCCGACGTCGACCGTCACGTTCGGCAGACCCTTCCCCACTACATGGTGCCCCTACTCGTCCCCATCGACACGATTCCCCTCACCCCGGGCGGCAAGCTCGACCGGACAGCGCTCCCCCCACCGCCCGTTCGCGCGGGGGACGGCCGACGGACACCGACCACCCCGACGGAAGAGGTGATCGCGAAGGTCTTCGAGTCCGTGCTGGGCGTCGACGGCATCGGAGTGGACGACGACTACTTCGACCTCGGCGGTAACTCCCTGACCGCAACGCGGGTCGTCGCCCGGGCAAATGCTGCGCTGGGCGCCCGGATCGACGTCGCCGAACTGTTCGACGCACCGACCGTCGCGACGTTCGCCGCCCGGATCGACGGTGCCGGCCCCCGGGGCGCCGATCGACCGGCGCTGCACCGTTTTCCGCGACCCGCACGGATCCCGCTGTCTCCCGCCCAACAGCGGATGTGGTTCATCAACCAATACGACACCACCTCGCCGGCGTACAACATCCCCCTGGTCGTGCGACTCGCCGGTGTGCTCGATGTCCCGGCGCTGGTGGCCGCGGTCACCGACGTGGTCGAACGCCACGAATCGCTCCGCACCGTCTTCCCCGCCTCGGTCGACGGCCCCCATCAGGTTGTCGTGACCGCGGCGGAGGCCGTGCCCGAGATCCGACCCGTGCCGGTGCGCGACGAAACGGACCTGGACCGGCATCTCGCCGAGACCTGTGCCTCGCGATTCGACGTCAGCCAAGCAGCTCCACTGCGCGTCACCCTGTTCGAGCTGAGCGACACCGAACACGTGCTGGCGCTGGTCCTCCATCACGTCGCCGCCGACGGGGCGTCCACGGCGCCGTTGGCACGGGACGTGACGACCGCGTACACGGCGCGCACCGCCGGACGGCCACCACAGTGGGAGCCCCTCGACGTGCAGTACGTCGATTACACCCTGTGGCAGTACGAATTGCTGGGGACCGACAGCGATCCCGGCAGCACGGTCTCCCGCCAACTCGACTACTGGTCCGAAAACCTGAGTGGGCTACCGGAGCTCCTGGAGTTGCCGACCGACCGCCCCCGTCCCGCCGCGCAATCGCTGCGCGGAGGACGCGCGGAGTTCGGCATCGATGCGGCGCTGCACGACAGCATCCGGGCACTTGCCCGTCGCCACACCTCCACGGTGTTCATGACCATGCACGCAGCCCTTGCGGTGTTGCTGGCCCGGTTGACCGGGTCCGACGACATCGCCGTCGGCACACCTGTGGCCGGCCGGGGTGAGGCGGCGCTCGACGACGTGGTCGGCATGTTCGTGAACACCCTGGTCCTGCGCACACGGATAGATCGCGCCGCGAGTTTCACCGACACCGTCCAACAGACCCGCGGGGTCGACCTCGCCGCCTTCGGACACGCCGACATCCCGTTCGAGCAGTTGGTGGAAGAGCTGGAGCCCCAGCGTTCGGCCGCACATCCACCGCTGTTCCAGGTGCTTCTCGAATTCCAGAACGTCCTGCCCTCGGGCGAGGGACTGCACGGCCTCGAGCTTCCCGGCCTACGCATCGATTCGGTGCCGTACGACGCGGGCATCTCCAAGTTCGACCTTCAATTGTGGCTCACCGAGAACCTTGCGGACGACGGGACACCGCTGGGCATGCAGGCCGGCTTCGTCTACGCCGCCGACCTGTTCGACCCTGACACCATCCACACCTTCGCGGACCGATTCGTCCGGATTCTCGAGGCCGTCACGACCGATCCGGACGTCCCGGTGGGAGACATCGACCTTCTCGACGCCGGGGAGCAGGAAGCCGCCCTGGCCGGGTGGCGCGGGCCCCCCGCACCGGCGACCGGCACGCTCGTGGACGAATTCACGCGCAGCGCCGCGCGGTATGCGCATGCCGCGGCGCTCACCGCCGCGGGTGAGACCCTCGGCTACGCCGAGCTCGCGGCCCGCGTCAACCGATGGGCTCGTTATCTGCAACGCCGCGGGGTCACCTCCGAAACCGTGGTGGCGGTGGCACTTCCACCCTCGATCGAATCCGTTGTCGCGACACTCGCCGTGCTCGTCGCCGGTGGCGTCTGCCTGCCGCTCCAGGTGGACTGGCCCGCTGCTCGCATTGCGCATGCCCTCACCCAGGCGGGGCCCACCCTCGTGCTGACCCGGCGCGCCGACGCCGACGCGCCGCTCGGTCTCGGTGCAACACCGGTTCTCGTCGATGCACCCGACGTGGTGGCCGACATCGCCGGAATCTCGGCGGCACCGGTCACCGAGACGGAGCGGGCCCAGGCGCTGCGGCCGGACTCGGCCGCGTACGTCGTGTTCACCGCCGGGTCCACTGCTCGCCCGAAACCGGTGACGATGACGCATCGCGGCCTGATCTCCGCATTCGAGAAGACACCCCGGGCATGGCGATTCGACCGAACCGACACCTGGGCGATGGTGCCGTCCCACGCCGTCGACCTCACGCTCTGGGAGTTGTGGGGTGCGATTCTGCACGGAGCGCGCCTGGTGATCGTCGACACCGGGACCGCACGCTCACCGCAGGAGCTGTGTACCCTGCTTCGACACGAGCGGGTAACCGTATTGAGCCAGAACCCCACCGCGTTCGAGCAGACGGCACACGCATCGATGTCCGCCGACGGTGACCTCCCGGCGATGCGGTTGGTGGTCTTGGCCGGTGAGCCGCCCACGAAGGATCTGCTCTCGTTGCTGCCCTCCTGGGTGGAGACCACCTCGGCCGTCGTCGACCTGTACACGACCACCGAAACCCTCACGTGCCTCGCTTCCGCCACGGCGACCACGGCCCGCGAGGTGTCCGACCTCGCTCTGCGACCGTGCCCTGATCGACGCACCGTCGTGCTCGACCGCAGGCTGCGTCTCGTACCGAACGGGGTCATCGGCGAGTTGTACGCCGGCGGCGCCGAACTGGCACGCGGGTACCACCACCGGCCTGCACTCACTGCCACTCACTTCGTTGCCTGCCCCTTCGGAGACCCGGGCCACCGCATGTACCGCACGGGTGATCTCGCGCGCGTCACTCGCGACGGACGTCTGGAGATACTGGGACGCTGCGACTTTCAGCCACGACTGCGCGGTTGTCGAGTCGTGCCCGACGAGGTGGACACGGTCTTGCGCCGGCATCGAACCGTCGCCGGATCGGTCACCGTCGACCACACTCGCACCCCCGGCGAGCCGATCCTGGTGTCCTACGTCGCGGCGACACCCGGCACGTCCGTGGACCCGGCCGCGGTCCGGACGTACGCAGCGACAACGCTGCCCTCTCACCTGGTGCCGACCGCGATCGTCGTCGTCGACGCGTTCCCCCTCGACGCCACCGGAGCCATTGACCGTGCAGCGCTGCCCGTGCCCGAGTTTCTGGTGGACGCCGCGGAGTTCCGTGCCCCCCGAACAGCGCACGAGGAGGCGGTCGCCGGCGTCTTCGCCCGCGTACTCGGCGTGGAAGGCGTGGGGGTCGACGACAACTTCTTCGAACTCGGCGGCACGTCCCTCGTCGCGACGAAGGTCGTGGCCCGGCTCAACTCCGCGCTCGGCACCGGGATCGGAGTGCGCACGCTGTTCGAGGCACCGACCGTGGAGGCGTTGGCGGCAGTCCTCGAGAAGGCGGAAGACCTGCCCGCCGGCCGCCCGGCACTCGGTCCGCGCAGGCACAGTGGGCCCGCCCCGGTATCCTTCGCGCAGCAGCGGATGTGGTTCGTCAACCAGTTCGACACCACAGCAGCCACCTACAACATCCCCATGATCGTGCGCATCGAGGGACCGCTCGACGTCGATGCCCTCCGCGCGGCACTGCGCGACGTCGCCGGCAGACACGAGGCGTTGCGCACCGTCTATCCCCTCACCGAGAACGGTCCCGTCCAGGTCGTGTCGCCTCTCGAGGACATGCCTTTCGAGCTGTCCCCAGTTCCGGTAGTGGACGAATCCGATCTCGACCATCACCTTCGCCACGTGGTGGGCACCGGATTCGACGTCACGACGGAGCTCCCCCTGCGCGCCTTCCTCTGGCAAGTCGACCCGCACGTCCACGTGCTGGCCGTGGTCGTCCACCACATCTCGGCGGACGGCTCGTCACTGGCTCCCCTCGCCCGCGATCTGACGGTGGCCTACACCGCCCGCAACCGAGGTGGCGCACCGGAGTGGCCGCCGCTTCCCCTGCAGTACTCCGACTACACGGTGTGGCAACGCGACATGCTGGGATCCACCGACGATCCCGATTCACCCATATCGACTCAACTCCGCTACTGGCGCACGACACTGGCCGACCTCCCCGACCGGCTCGAACTTCCCCTCGATCATCCCCGGCCCGCGACGGCCTCCACTCGGGCCGCCACCGTCCGGTTCGAGATTCCCCCGGCCACCCACCGACGGATCGACAGGTTCTCACTCGAACACGGCGTGACACCTTTCGTCACCGTGCACGCCGCTCTTGCCGTCCTGCTCTCCCGCCTCGCCGATTCCGGTGACATCAGCATCGGATCTCCGATCGCCGGTCGCGGCGAAGAGGCTCTCGACGAACTCGTCGGAATGTTCGTCGGCACACTTGTCCTGCGCACTCGCATCGAATCGGCGGCATCGTTCGCCGAAGTGCTCGCGTGCGTCCGCGACACCGACATCGACGCATTCGCCCACGCCGACATACCGTTCGAGCGACTGGTGGAGGAAATCGACCCGGCCCGTTCGACCGCGGTTCACCCCCTCTTCCAGGTCATGCTCTCGTTTCAGAACATGGAGCAGCCGCGACCGGAACTACCCGGACTCGACGTCTCCGTCGTCGACCTCGACGCACACCTGTCGCCGTTCGACCTGAACGTGGTGCTTCGCGAGCACGTCGACGGCGCCGGATCCGCGGCCGGAATCAGCGCCCAGATCATCTATGCCATCGACCTGTTCGACGAGCACACCGTCCAGCGGTTCGCCGACCGGTTCCTCCGCGTGATCGATGCCGCCCTCGCCGACCCCGCCGTCGTCGTCGGTGACCTCGCACTCCTCGACGACGCCGAGCGCGACCTCGTACTGGAGCGATGGAACGCGACGGCACACGAGAGCCCGGAGGAGACGGTCGTCGACCTGTTCGATGCGCAGGTCGCCCGCACTCCCGACGCGGACGCAGTGACATTCG
Organism: Rhodococcus sp. NPDC057014; assembly: GCF_042673295.1. NCBI lineage: Bacteria > Bacillati > Actinomycetota > Actinomycetes > Mycobacteriales > Nocardiaceae > Rhodococcus > Rhodococcus sp. NPDC057014. The sequence goes on along the minus strand of NZ_JBHUSF010000269.1, from coordinate 2,320 downwards.
CGGAACGGTCGATGACGTACCGGGACTTCGACAGGTGGGTGAATCGACTCGCTCGTGAACTGATCTCACGAGATATCGGACCGGAGAACGTCGTCGCACTCGCGGCACCGCGGTCGTTCGAGCTGCTGGCCGGACTCTATGCCGTCACCAAGACCGGGGCCGCTTTCCTGATGCTCGATCTCGCCAATCCCCCCGAGCGCATTTCCTACCTTCTCCGAACCTCCGCTCCCGCGCTCGTCCTGATCGGCGGCGATACCGACCTGGCCCTTCCCCACGGCCTTCCCGGTCTCAGGCTCGAGGGCCTCGACGTCTCGGGCCGCGACTGCGCGCCGATCACCGATCACGATCGAGTCGCGCCGTTGCGCGCCGCCAACACCGCCTACATCGTGTTCACGTCCGGATCCACCGGTCACCCGAAGGGGGTGACGGTCTCACACGCCGCGATCGCCAGTCAGTTGAGATGGTCGCGATCCCAGCTGCCGCTCGGCCCGGGTGATCGCACGGTCCAGAAGGCGCCGATCGCCTTCGATGTAGCGGTCTGGGAGTGCCTGGCGCCCCTGTGTTCCGGTGCTGCCCTGATCCTTCTTCGGCCCGACGGTCACCTCGATTTCGACTACCTGGCGGCCACGATGGCCGCCGAAGAGATCACCGTCGTCGAGTTCGTACCGTCGATTCTCGCCGTGTTCGTGGACGACAGCCGGTACCCTCTGCCCGCTTCACTCCGGCGCGTCCTCTCCGGTGGCGAAACGATCTCCCACCGGACGGCGGCCAAGGTGCTGGAACTCGGTGTGGGACTGGGCAACATGTACGGTCCCGCCGAAGCCGCCATCACGGTCACCTACTGCGACGTCGACTCCAGCGACGGCGACCCGATCGTGCCGATCGGGCCGCCGGTGTGGAATACCTGCGCATATGTCCTCGACGGTCGCCTGCACCCGGCGCCTCCCGGAGCTGTCGGCGACCTGTACATCGCCGGAAAGCAATTGGCTCGAGGCTATCTCGGACGCATGCCGTTGACCGCAGCGCGTTTCGTGGCGGATCCGCACGGCGCACCCGGAACGCGGATGTACCGCACCGGCGACCGCGCCCGCTGGACCGACCGGGGACAGCTCGAGTACCGGGGTCGTAGCGACTTCCAGGTGCAACTGCACGGCTACCGGATCGAACCCGGAGAGATCGAGAACACTTTGCTCCGGCAGGCCGGTGTCGCGCAGGCCGTCGTCGTTCTCCAACAGGACGTCCACGGCACCGCGCACCTGATCGGTTACGTGGTGGCCGCAACGGGAACCGAACTCGACGGTGCCGATCTGATCACCCACCTTGCGGCCGCCCTTCCGGCCCACATGGTTCCCACCGCGGTCATTCCTCTTGCCGCGTTCCCATGGACGGCACACGGCAAGGTCGATCGTGGCGCGTTGCCACTGTTCGACTTCGCTGCGCGATCGTCGAGCCGCATGCCGGCCACCGATGTCGAACGCGTACTCGTATCGGCGTTCTCCGAGGTCCTGGGACTCGACGAGGTGGGTATCGAGGATTCGTTCTTCGCTCTCGGCGGCGACAGCATCATGGCCATCCAGTTGGTGGCGCGGGCCAGAGAGGCCGGAGTCGTTCTGACGCCGCGGGAAGTGTTCGAGCACAGGACCATCGGTCGGCTCGCGAGGGCCATCGAATCTGCCGACGTGCAATCGCCGGTCCTCGAGGAACTACCCGGGTTCGGGGTGGGCGAGATGCCCTTGACGCCGATCGCGCACTGGCTCCTCGACCGGGGCACCGACATCGGCAGATTCTCACAGGCCGCTCTCTTCACCGCACCCCCCGGGTTGGACCCGGATCGGCTCGCCCGCACGGTGCAGACCGTCCTCGACCGCCACGACCTGCTCCGTGCGCGGCTCCACCGGGCGGAGTCGCGCCGGGACGCGGCGGTGGAGGTGTTGCCGGCCGGCTCCGTGGACGCTGCCGGCCTGCTGCGCCGAGTTCCGGTCGACGAGCTCGCGGGTGCGCTGTTCCAATCGATCATCGACTGCGAGTTACGTTCGGCCACGGCGCGTCTGGACCCCGACACCGGCATCATGGTGCAGGTCGTCTGGTTCGAATCCACCGAGGACCGACCCGATCCGGGACGGTTGCTGTTCGTCATCCACCACCTCGCGGTCGACGGAGTGTCCTGGCGCATCCTCGTCCCCGACCTCGCCGCCGCCTGGGCCGCCGTCAGCACCGGCACACCACCGGCCCTCCCACCGGTCGGCACCTCCATGCGCCGCTGGGCCCACGCCCTCACCGACACCGCCCCCGACCGCGCCACCGAACTACCCCTCTGGCG
>NZ_JBHUSF010000268.1:0-12765 GCF_042673295.1 Rhodococcus sp. NPDC057014 | reverse complement strand
GCCTATTGTGGTGCGACGTCGTGTGTTCGAGCGAAAGGGCGCCTCATGGGTGGTGCGCGGTTCCGGTCCCCGTCGACGGGACGCAGTATTCGTGCCGTGCTGTTCGATACGTTCGGCACCGTCGTCGACTGGCGCACCGATATCGCCTCCGCTGTCGCGGGCTACGCGGAACGCCATCGGCTCGAGTTGGACGCAGCCGCGTTCGCCGACCGGTGGCGGGACCGCTACCAGCCGTCGATGGAACCCATCCGGTCCGGCGCCCGCGAGTTCGTGACGCTCGATACCCTGCACCGCGAAAACCTCGACGCCGCGCTCCTCGAATCGGGCATCGACCCCTCGGATCACGACGCTGGAGAGCTGGACGAGCTCTCGCGCACATGGCACGAGCTCACTCCGTGGCCCGACAGCGTGCCCGGTCTCACCGCAATCCGGTCCGACTACATCATCGGTCCGCTCTCGAACGGCAACACTTCTCTGCTGCTCGACATGGCGAAGAATGCCGGAATCCCGTGGGATGTCATCATCGGCTCCGATATGAACCGGATCTACAAGCCGCATCCCCGGGCCTATCTGCACACCGCACAACTTCTCGGCCTCCACCCGGGCGAAGTCATGCTTGCGGCCGCCCACAACGGCGACCTCGAGGCCGCGCAGGCTGCGGGCCTGGCGACAGCGTTCATTCTCCGGCCCCTCGAACACGGACCCCACCAGACCACGGATCTCGCGCCGACGGGCAGCTGGGACATCTCGGCGACCGACATCACCGACCTCGCAGCCCAGCTCCGCGCGGCATCACCCGGGTAATTCGGCGCGTGGCGCTCGTGTCAGGGAATCCTTGACACCACTCCCGAACGCTGTCAGGCTGTACCTGACAGAATGGGAGGTCGTCATGGAACTTGTCGAACGCGCTGTCAGCGCCGACATCGATGCCGCTGCGCGCGCCGTGATCACGGCGGCGGCGGCCGAAGCGAGCCGATTCGCCGACGAAATCATCGGCACCGGACCGCTTCCCGGCACAGCCGAATGGGATGCCGAGCAGGGCACGGACATTCCGAATGAGCGCACTCTGGCCTGGCATCTGCTGAGTCTTCGCATACAGCTCGCCGCCGGGCTGGACGGCATCGAAACCGTTCTCGGACTGCGCTTTCAGGGTGCGACGTGGGCGACGATCGGGAAGGCCGCCGGAATGACCCGTCAGTCCGCGCACGAGCGATGGGGTGCGCGCACGACCGCCCTGCTCGACCCGATGGGGACCGGCCTTCCGCGGACCGTTGCCGACGATGATCCCGAGGTCGCCCGGTAATTGCGGAGTCAGCCCCGGTACTCCGGGGACGGCGGTGCGGGCGCCGGGCCGAGTGGCGACAGCCAGCGATCGTAGAGGGCGGTCCAGGTTCCGTCGGTGCGCACTCGCTGCAAGGTGCCGTTGACGAACCGGACCAGGTCGTCGTTGCCCGGCGCGAGAGCGACGGCGTACCGGGCGGAGTCGGACTCGGGACCGACGATGTCGAGATTCGGATCCTGCGCGACGAGTCCGGCGAGGAGGGCGCCGCCCACGACCGCGTCGACCTGCCGCTGCTGCATGGCCATGAGGCAGTCGTCCCAATCGGGTACCGCTAGGATCGTGGCTTTGGGGGCGATCCGCGCCAGTGCCGACACGGACGCCGGATCGTCGTGCGTGCAGACCCGTCGCCGTGCCAGGTCCGCGGGCTCGGATATCCCGGACCCGTCCCGCACGACGAGGCGTCGGGGAGTCTCGAGATACACCGTGGAGAAGTCCACATTCTGCGGGCTCTCACAGGGCAGTGCCACCGGGCGCACGATCATGTCCGCATCCCGGTGCGCGAGCATGTCGGCGCCGTCGTCGGAACCGAGTGGCCGGAATTCGACCTTGCCGGGGTCGCCGAGCAGGTCGCGGGCGACCTCCCCCGCGAGATCGACGCCGAAGCCGGTGAGGGTACCGGTGGTCGGATCGCGGAAGCTGAACAGGTTGGTGTTCTGGTCGACTGCGACGACCAGGGTTCCACGGGCCCGGATCTCGCCGAGAGTGCCGCCCGCGCCGGCGATCCCCGGACGGAGGCTCGCCGTTGGTGCGCAGGACGACGGCTCCTCGGCGGGTGGCGGCGATTCGGGTGGTTCGATGATCCGGGCGCCGACCGACGCGGGAAATTCCGTGAAATCCCCGGAGAACGTCGGGGTGGGTGCGTCGGGTGTCCCGCAGCCGGCGAGCAGTACCGTTCCGAACGCGAGGGTGCCGAGCAGCCGAGCGATACCCGGTCGCCGTGTGCGGAAAGGTCGCGCCATCAGTGATACTCACTCACCCTGGGCTCGATTCCCGCGATCACGGCGAGTGCCGCGGAAACGGCGAGCACGACGGCACCCACGGTGAGCGCCGCCATCCTCCGGTACGACTCCCGCATCGCGTCGAGTTCGTCGGCGCGCAGGGCGATGATGGCATCCTCGAGCGATTCGTCGAGGGCCCGGAACTGTGCAGTCGACGCCGTCGAGCCCGGGCCGACCGCAACGTCCGCCGCACCCTGGTAGTCACCGTCCGCAAGCTTGCGCTGCAGTTCCCGGTGCGCGCTGCGCCATCCCTCGAACGCAGCGGACGCATCGTTGATCGCAGGCACGTCGACGGCATCCGGCGACGCGTCCGAATTCAGAATCGCGGTCAACGCGTCCGTGTGCCGGGTGTAGTCGCTGCCCGTCGGATCGAATCCAGGCCGGAGCAGTCCGAGGGTTTCGTCGGCGCGGGCCTGCTGTGCGAGGATCCTCGCCTTCGTGACCGCCGCGAGAGGCTCGGCGCCGTCGATCCGCGCGCGTTCGCTCGCCGACGTCGACAACAGCCCCGCGACCACGATCCACACCACGAGAGCAACGAGCAGAACCGTCGCACACGCCAGCCCCGGATTGACCCGTCGACGACTTCGATGCGCCACGTACACGTGCGCGACGGTTAGGACGACGACCCCCGCCGAGGCAACCACGATGGCAGTGACGGGCAGTCGGGCGGTGTGGGACTGGGTGTCGGCGACCGCGCCGGCCTGATCGTTGTAGAGGCGTTCGGCCAGCGGGAGGATGGTGTCCTGCATCAGGGCTGACGCGGTTCCCAGGTACGCCACCCCGACCGGATTTCCCGCGGAGTCGTTGGACCGTGCGGTTGCCACCAGGTCCGTGTACACGGCAAGGTGCCGCGACATCTCGGTGAGCAGGCGCAGCGAGTCCACATCACCGGAGGTGACGCCGTACGACGCGGTGACGAGTGCGTTCGACGCGTCGCCGATCGCCTGGTTGTACCGGTCGCGGACCGCGAGCGGTTCGATGGCGCCCGCGATGAACGACGACGTCGCGGCGGCGTCGGCGATCGACAGCGAGCTGAACAGGTTCTGCGCGGCGTCCGCCAGCGGTTCGGTATGGGCGCGAAGGGTTTCCATTCGCTGCTGCCGCGCGCCGATCACCGCGGCCGTCACGACACCGGCCGTCAGCGCCACCGCGACGAGGACGACGGCGAGGACGGACAGGCGTCCGGGCGTCGACTCGAGGAATTCGCGCCACGGGCGGCGGCGGATTTCCGGTTCGACGAGCAGGGATTCTTTCAGGAGATGCTCGTCCGCCGGCGAAGCGTCACGCTCTTCGCTGGATATGGTGCCGCGGTCCTGGTCGAACACCCTCTCCTCCTCGTCCCTGCCCTCAGTGTGCGCCGATCGGGGCCGGAAAACACCGAAAGCATCGACGAGCGCGCGTAGCCGTCCTCGCCCGCGGGTATGTCCGAACCAGGCATGATCAGGCTGGAGGTTCTCGACTCGTGAAGACAAGCATCGTGAACGCAAGGCTGCGCGCGTTCGGTGTCGCAGCCTCGGTCGCCGCGATGGTGCTCGGGGCGTGCGCGGCTCCGCCGCCCGGCGACGACGGGGCGAAGAAGGTGTATTTCTTTCTGCCGAATACCACGACGACCCGGTTCATGGAGCGAGACGAACCCTTGTTCACCGACTTCCTCGAACTGTTCGCACCGAAAGCCACCGTGACGGTCCGCAATGCCGAGGGCGATCCCGGCCGGCAGCAGAGTCAGGTCGAGTCGGCGATCGCGGACGGCGCGTCGGTGCTCGTTCTGATCTCCGCGGACGCGAGATTTTCGGGGGGAGCATTGACCGCCGCTGCCGATGCGAATGTTCCGGTGGTGCTCTACGACCACGATGCGGTCGGCGGACCGGCGGAGGTCCAGGTGATCTTCGATCCACTCGAGGTCGGCCGGCGACAGGGAAGTCGCGCCGCGGATCTGATCGCCGCGATGCCCGACGACCGTCTGAAAATCGCCAGGGTGCAGGGCAATCTGGGTGAATACGGAACCCGCCAGTTTCAGCTCGGCCAGAACGAGTATCTGCAGCCCCTCATCGACAGCGGCAAGATCCGCGTGGTCTGCGAGACCACGATCGAGGACTGGGACCCGGCCGAAGGTCAGGCATTCGCGGACGACTGCCTGACCCGGGACAACAACGACATCGACCTGTTCGTCACCATGAACGACGACCTGGCAGGCGGAATCGTCGCCGCCCTCGCCGGCCGCGGGCTCGCCGGTCGGATTCCCGTCACCGGGGGACAGGACGCCAATCTCGCTGCCCTGCAACTCATCGCACAGGGCTCTCTCGACAATACGATCTTCAAGAACCTGTCCGACCAGGCTAAGGTCGCCGCGCAACTGACCACGTCAATTCTCCACGGCGACGGCGTGCCCGAGGACATGATCAACGGCACGATCGACAACCAGTACATGGCGGTGCCGACGGTGTTCCTGCCCATCCAGAACATCACGAAGGACAACCTCCACGTGGTCGTCAATTCCGGCTTCTACACCTGGCAGCAGATCTGCGCACCCGATCCGGACTCCACAGTGTGCCGGGAGCACGACTGAGCCGGACGACCAGGTCAGCGCGGCGCAATGACACTGCGGTCGCCGATGTCGGCGCGAACATCGATCACCCGCCCCGACAGCAACCAGCCCGCCGCGCCGCGCCGCCACTCGTCCCGGTATTCGCCGAGGCATTCGTACGTCGCGCCGGCGCGGTCGCCGAGGCCGACGTGAAATGCCCGGAAATAGGACGTCGTGCGTGCCGTGTCCCCGTCGAGGTCGACACGGATGTTGCCGAGCAAGTGCTGGGTGGTGCCGCAGACGTCGAGGTGGGAGCGGACACGCGCGACCACGTCGGCAGGCCCGGTCCGCCCGTAGGCCACGGCGTCGTCGGTGAGGGTCGCGGCGAACCCCGGCCAGTCCTTCGTGTCGAGCAGGTGTGCCACGACGTGCAGGCGGTCGGTGATCTGGACGCGGTCGGGAAGGGACTCGCTCATGGCTGAATCCTCCCCGCAGGACAGGCGGGGTGGGCCGCGGCGTCCCGTTGACCGAGACCGTTCGCGAGAACCGGGTTCGCTACGGTGGCACTGGCTCGCCGAGCGGGCCGGATCGAGGAGGAATCGACAATGAGCGAGCGCACCCCCAGCCGGTGGGAGGAGATCACCGCGGCCGACCCGGGTCATTCGACGTGGTACGTCGAGCGGTTCCGGGCCATGGAGGCGAAGGGCCAGGACATCGTGGGCGAGGCCCGCCTGGTCGATGCGATGCTGGGCCGGGGAGGCCGGGTCCTCGATGCGGGGTGCGGGCTGGGCCGGCTCGGTGGCCATCTGCACGATGCGGGTCATGTCGTGGTCGGGGTCGACGTCGATCCGGTACTGATCGGCGTCGCGGAGGAGGATCACCCCGGCCCCACGTGGCTCGTCGGTGACCTCGCGGAGTTGGATCTGCCCTCCCTGGGCGTCGCGGCCGATTTCGACGTGATCGTGTGTGCGGGCAACGTGATGACCTTCCTGGCGCCGTCGACCCGGGAGTCGGTGCTGGCGGGATTCGCGGCTCATCTCGCCCCGGCCGGGCGGGTGATCGTCGGGTTCGGCGCCGACCGGGGCTACGAGTTCCCGCACTTCCTCTCGGACGCCGCGGCCAACGGTCTGAGGGTGGATCTGCTGCTCTCGACGTGGGATCTTCGCCCGTTCACCGACGACTCCGATTTCCTGGTGGCGGTGTTGTCGCGCGCGGAGTGACACCGTGGGGCGGCAGCAGCCCGGCAAGCGCGGCGGTGGCGTCGACTAGGGCTCTCGAGCTGGTCGTGAGAGTCTCGCCACGGACGGCGAGTGCGGCGTCGATGTCGCCCGATCCGGGTGCGCGCCGCAGTTGTGCCATCAACCCGCGGAGGGGTGCGATGCGGTAACCGGCTTTGCGTAACTGATGCACGATGCGGGCGTCGCGGACCTGGGACGGGGAGTACCGGCGCGCTCCCGCGGGTGCGTTCCGATCGGGAATGACGAGTCCCTCTGCGTCCCAGTGTCGCAACGTGGACGAGCGGACGCCGAGCGCGCCGGCGAGTTCGGCCACGCCCATCCAGTCTGATGCTCGCACGTCCTCGATCGGCTCGGCGGAGATCACTGCGGCGGCCTTCTTCGCCAGCGCCAGTGCGGCGCGTTCGGAGTGGAGCCGGGCGTGTGCGGCGTCGAGGAGCGCAACCGTCGTCGAGGCCGGGCACGTGTGCACGCTCCGAACGATCCGCCTGGCTTCGACCGGACCGGCCGCAACGGCGAGTTCTCGATAGGCCAGCGCGGACTGCACATGCACCTCGGTGTAGATCCGGTATCCGGTGGCCGTACGGGCGGCGGGTGGCAGCACACCGTCGCGTTCGAGGTTGCGGATCAGCTGGACGGAGCATCCCGCACGGCGGGCCACGTCCACGGTCCGGAGCTTCTGCATGTGGAGACTCCACCTCCTATTTCTCCTGCACGTGCTCCCTCAAGTCTCCACATACACCTCAATGGAACGCTGGAAGCATGACGATAGACGACATCACCGACTTCGTGGAGAGTCTCGACGACGTCCTCACCCTCAGGCCGGTCCCGGGGGACGGCTCGCCGGAGATCAGCTGGGGCGACACCTTCTTCTACTACTCACCGGACGGGGTTGTGCCGACGACGACCCAGCCGTTCGCCACGATCGTCACCAAGAACTATCCGGGTGACGATTATTCGCGGCTCGACCGTGCGGGGGCATTCCGGGTGAATATCCATGCCGGGAGGGAGGCGTTCATCGCGGCGCTGGGACACTCGCCGCGGGAACAAGGGTCCGCCGACGTCGACGCCGGTGCGCCCGACACGGTCATCGCTCACCCCGTGTACGGCTCCGCAGGCTGGCTGGCAGTCGTGAATCCCGGCCCCCGCACCGGTGAGCTCGCGCGCGAGTTGCTGTGCACGGCATACACCCTCGCCCGTTCGCGGTACGAGCGACAAGCGGATGCCGTGCGTCGTCACATCTGATGAATCTGGCTGCTGTTCCACCCGACGAGGAGTTCGTCGAGCGTCATGCCCTGGTCCCTGCGCTCTTGCCGTTGATCGCGCTGCCGATCATGGCGGGGGCCGTCACCGTTGTCGCCGCGGTCGCCGGGAATGGTCGGCGCGGAGACCGTCGTTGCGGGGAGTTCGGTCGCCGCCGCGACGGCGGTGGCCGCCCCTACAGGGATGACCGTGAGTGCGGCGGTGGCAACTATCGTGACGAGCCGGTTCCGCAGCGGGACTCGACGAGGAGTGTTCACTGCGCCCGAACGATTCGACGCGTGCGAAGCCTCGTGGGGAAGTGAGGTGTGCATTTTCGAGTGTCCTGTCCGAATGCGTGGACCCGACGTCCACAGCTACACGAATGGTGTCCGCGAGGGCCCGGAACGTTACACCCCGGCGGTCGAGAGATTTCAGTAGACGTGGCCGACCCACAAGGCCGCGCCGAACTCCACACAGGAACCCCTCCGCGGTGGAGACGTTCTCCATGGATCGCTCCCTCACGCTGTACTACCGTCGCAGTGACGCAGGCGGGAACCGTGCCGCCTGGCAGGAGGGCGACAGGAGAAGCAGTGCCATCCATCGAATCCGGCGGGGCTCGAATCGACTACACCGTGCACGAGGACGGCAGCCGGTCCTCGTCGACCGTGATCTTGCTGGCAGGGTTCACAGCGCCCGCCACCTCGTGGCGCTATCAGATCCCGTCGCTGATCCGCGCCGGCCACCGCGTCGTCGCCGTGGATCTGCCGGGCCACGGGACCGCACCGGCCATGCCCCACGGAACGACGATGCAGACACGAGCCGACCACGTGCACGCGCTTCTCACGAAACTCGACCTGCAGGACGCCGCGCTGATCGGTGGCTCGATGGGCGGGAACACGATCTGGTCGTATGTCGGCGCGTACGGCACGGGGCGCCTTCGCGCCGCGGTCGTGGTCGATCAGACACCGAGAATGCTCAACACACCGGACTGGGAATACGGGTTCTACGGTTACGGCCGGGATCAGGTGGACACATTCTTCGCGGACGGTATTCCCTCGACCGGCCACGGCACCCCGATCTGGAAGCGCGGGATGCGGTTGGTCCGCTTCCTCGTCGCGATGGGCCGCGTCGACCGGAAACTGTCGCAACCGGAACTCGCTCTGCTGAACGACCACGCGAAACGCGACTGGCGTCCGGCAATCCGCTCGAGTGATCTTCCGGTGCTCTTCGTCGCCGGTTCCGAGAGCGAATTCTGGCCGTCGGCACACGCGGAGAAGGCCGCGGCGTTGGCGCCGAAGGGCGCATCGACCGTCATCCCGCGGGCGGGCCACGCGACGAACATGGAGCGACCGGAACCGTTCAACACGGCTGTCGCCGATTTCCTCTCCTCGGCACGCTGAGCCGCGCGCCGCCGGTCAGACATCCCTGGATCTCGGATGTCAAGCAGCGATGGTGTGCGGACGGTGCGACCACGCGGTCGCCTGGTCGTAGGCGGCGTGGGTCTCGAGGCAACCGTGAAGGATGCCGACGAGCCTGTTGCCGACCTGCCGCAGAGCAGCGTTGTGGCTGACGTCGCGGGCGCGGAGCTGGTCGTAGTAGGCACGGACCTGCTCATCGTGCAGGATCGCGCAGGAGGCCTGCATGTGCAGGGCGTCGACAAGCCGATCGTTGTGCACGTGCCGGGCGGAGACCACTCGCATCTTGCCGGACTGCCTGGTGATCGGACTGGTCCCGGCGTAGTTCTTGCGTGCCTTCGCGCTGGTGTAGCGGCCCGGGGCGTCCCCGAACTCGGCAAGCACCCGGGCACCGAGAACGACGCCGAGACCGGGCTGGCTGAACAGGATCTCAGCGTCCGGGTGCTGACCAAAATGCGCCGTCACGTCTTTCTCGAGGTTCGCGATCTCGGTGTTCAACGTCGTCAGAATCGCAACGAGCGACCGCACCGTCGCCGCATACGCCGTAGTCACAGGATCGGGTTGGCCGAGGTGCTCGGCGCGCAGCACCTGCTGGATCGCCGCCGCTTTGGTGTCGATGTCACGGCGGCCCTTCAACGCGGCGGTGATCTGCCGGAGGGTGAGCGTGGCTGCCGCGTCCGGGGCCGGGGCCTTGGCCAACAGGGTCAACACCGTGGTCGAGGTCAGCCCGAACGGCGTGTAGGCCTCGAGCGCGGCGGGGAAGTAGTCCCGCAACGCCCCCCGCAGGCGCAGCAGGTGTCGGGTACGTTCCCAGATCAACGTCTGATGCGCGCGGGTGACGACCTTGACCGCCTCCGCGACCTCGGAGTCGGCGGCGACCTCACGAAGTTGATGTCGGCGGGTGCGGAGCATATCCGCGAGGGCGTGCGCGTCCCCCTTGTCGCTCTTGGCTCCGGAGTTTCCGAGGATTTCCCGGTGTCGCGCAGCCTGTTTCGGGTCTACAGCAAACACGGTGTAGCCGGCGGCCAGCAGTGCTTGTACCCAGGGTCCGCGGTCGGTTTCGATGCACACCAGCACGTCGGCGAACTCGGTGTCGTCGTCGGCGAACCGTCCGACGAGTTCCCCGAATCCGCGGATCCCCGCTATCCCTTCCGGTAACCGTTCGCGCCGCAGGACTCGGCCGTGTTCGTCCTGGACCTCCACGTCGTGGTGGTCTTCGGCCCAGTCGTCTCCGATGTACAACAACCTGCACCTCCTGGATCGTCGAGCGTCCGGCGGCAGCCTGCCTGAAGCCGTTCGCGGACTAATGGTCGAGTGCTCACGACCTCGGCCGGGCACGACATCCCATCAGCGATGCAGACCTCCTGGCGCGCCGGTGGGGGCACGGTCTGACCTCAGGACTCGGCTATCGGTCCAGTCGACGAGAGTGCTCATCCACCAGCGGCTACCAGGTACCAAGTCTGCCGGACTGGCCAGGCTTGGTACCTCCCATTAGTCGACGGGCGGCACGACGACTGTGCTGCCGGTTTCGGCGGCCTCACGTGCCGCCGCCAGCAGCGCGATGGTGCCGAGTGCGGTGCGCGCCGGAACCGGCTGCGGGCCGGCGCCGGCCACTGCCGCCGCGAACTCGGTGTAATAGTCCTGATACGCACCCCGCTGCGACGGGATCGTTTCCGGTCCGTCGGCTGTGTGCAGGACACCCCACCGTTCCGGTCGTTCGAGACCCCACCCGGTCGGATCGTCGACGGGCCGACTCCCCGCGAACAGCGCCTGCGCCTGAACGTCCGTGCCGTCCGCCACATAGCTGCCGGCACTGCCGAACGCGCGCAGCCGCCGCCCCTCGAGATGGTTGACCTTGGTCGACGAGACGGTCGAATAGACGCCGCTGCGGTGGGTGATGTTGACGACGAAGCCGGCGTCGGTGCGTCCCTCCGGCCGGTCGACGTAGTCGAGATGCGCGTCCACCCGCTCGGCCGGACCGAACAACCACAGCATCTGGTCGACGACATGTGCGCCGATGTCCCGCAACAGCCCACCGGTCGGGCCCGCTTCGAGCGTGTCGGCACCGTCCAGGTCGAAGTGCGACTCGACACGCCAGATATCGCCGAGGCGCGGCAACACCGACTTCAACGTGCGGATGTCGGCGTCGTAGCGACGGTTGTGAAAGACACTGAGCAGCACCCCGGCTTCGTCGCCGGCGGCGATCAACTCGCGGGCCGTCGCGACATCCGGCGCGAACGGCTTGTCTGCAACCACGTGCACACCCCGCCCGACCGTCTCGAGCACGAGTTCGCGGCGCGTCTGCGGGGGAGTGGTGATCGTGATGGCATCGACACCGGAATCGACGAGCTCGCCGAGGCTCGCGAACACCGGCACTCCGGGGAAGTCGGCGGCAGCCTGGGCGGCGCGCTCGGCGGATCGGGTCACGATGCCGCCCAGCGTGATTCCCTCCGCCGCCTCGATGAACGGCGCGTGGAAATACCGGCCACCGAGGCCGTACCCGACAATTCCGATGTTTACGGTCATCTTGCGAGTCTATGTTAAGACATTCGCACAATCTACCGTCTCGAACCCCGGCGCCGCGAGCACCGCCGGCACGACCGTTGAAGTGGGCAACAGCACGACCGTCTCGAACGGCCCGTCCGCGCGAACCCGGAGCGGTGGCGGAAGCGGGGGTGGCCGGCAACCTGCCGGGTGTCCGCCACGAGGCCCTCGACGTACCGGTGTCGGGCGGGCATGACTCGCATGGCCCGCCCCATCGTCGGTGGCGAGGATCAGCAGCCAGTTCCGCAACGAGCGGCGCAGCCCGAGCAGTGGGGGTGAAGCTGGTCAGCTGTATGGGAATATGGACGGCACTGGGTATGTGATTTACCATGTGATTAGGAGGTGGATTTCATGACGGCCGCACACCCACGACCCGACCTCGCCGCCTACAACGACGCTGCCCGCATGACGCAATCGCAGCTGGTCACAGAGCTGCGCGGACTGCTCGGCGCCAAGCTCGTCGCGTACCTCGGGAAGGTCAAGGAAACCCGGGCCGTCCGGCAATGGGCCGAGGGCACCCGCACCATCAACAACGAAACCGATGTCGAACGACTCCGCATCGCCTACCGTGCCGCCCGGCTGATCGCCGAACGTGACACCCCTGCCGTGGCGCAGACCTGGTTCCAGGGCCTGAACCCGATCCTCGACGACCAACCACCGGCGCTGATGCTGCGCGAAGGCGACCTCAACGACGTCGGACCGAAGGTCCTCGCAGCGGCACGTCAGTTCGCGGCGGGCGGATGAGCGAACACACCCGCGAACTGACCCCCACCCCACGCGGCCCGGTCTGCTGCGTCCACGTCCAGGGCGCCGCCGCCTACCGGGTCGGCTACCCACCGACCTCCTGGGAGTGGACCCCGTGGGTGTACGCCACCGACGGCCGATTCACCGGCCGGTGGGACGACCCGGCCGGAGTGTGGCGAACCCAGTACGTCGGCGCGACCCGGCTCGCCTGCTGTCTCGAAGTCCTCGCCTACGCGCGCACGAGCGACGAGCTCAGCGCGGCACTCGACGAGATCGTCGACAACGACGGCGGCGAGTGGCCCACCATCGCGCCGGGACGGGTACCGCGGTCGTGGATGGCAGCCCGCGTCACCCGGGATCCAGTTCGACTCCCGGCACGGTGACGATCTCGCGCTGTGGGCGCTGTACGAACGCCCGGGAGAGGGGGCTGTCAGCAGCAAGGTCACCCCACTGGATTACGGTCCAGTCCTCGACGACGACCCCGACCTGATCGAAGCGATGCGACTGCACAACCTGCTCTGGGACGACTGAGTCCCCAGTCGGCGCCGTCGCTCTCGGTCATGAACACGTGTAGGGGCTCGCGCCGGATTCGCCCACACTCTGCACACCTGATGCGCATTCTGGTGTGCCACAGCAGTACTCGCCTCCTCGCTGACGGTCTGCTCGAGACGGTCGACCATGCGAGTGACTCTAGGGCACAGAAAAGACTGCGCAACAGATG
>NZ_JBHUSF010000267.1:0-12775 GCF_042673295.1 Rhodococcus sp. NPDC057014 | reverse complement strand
TCGCAAGACTCACCCCGACGCGGCTTTTCGGTGTTACCTCAGTCGCTCCACACGGCCACCGGATCGCCGAGCACCGCCTCGTCGACCTCGATCCCGAGTCCGGGGGTGTTCGGCGGCAGGATGCCGCCGTCCTCGGTCAGCACGTCGAACCTCGCGGTCGGCAGCGTCACCATGTCCTCGCAGTTGAGGACGCAGCGCAGCGTGCGCGGCGGGACGGTGGCGCCGAGTTGCACGATCGCCGCGAACGCGATGGACGAGCCGACCGTGTCCTGCACGCTGACCGTCATCCCCGCCGCGCGCGCGACGTCGCGGTGACGACGGCCGCGGGTCAGACCGCCGGCCTTGGAGATCTTCAGTCCGATGCCGTCGGCGACGTCGTGCGCCGAGGCGAACGCGATGTCGTCGTCCTGCTGCGCGAGCTCGTCGACGATGATCGGGTACAGGCAGCGCTGGCGGAGCGAGATAGTCTCCCGCCACGTGGCGCAGGGGGCCTCGAGCACGAAGTCCAGACCGGGCGGCAGCATCCGGAGCATCCGCAGCGCGGTCTCCGGCAACAGTCCACCGTTCGCGTCGACCAGGAAGAACTCACCGGGCTGCTTGTCGGCCAGGGATGCGGCGATCCGCTCCGCATCGAGCGCGGGCCCGCCCTCGCTGTCGAGTGCGCCGATCTTGATGGAGTGGCCGCGGTATCCCTTGGCACGGTGATCGGCGACGCGGCGGCGCATGTCCTCCGGTTCGCCGGCGTAGATCGAGGAGATCATCGACATCGGAACACCGGTCGAACCGCCGAGGAGTTCGGCGACCGGAAGTCCGACGGACTTGCCGAAGACGTCCCAGCACGCGACGTCGAGCGCGGTCTTGGCGTGGTTGTGACCGACGAGTGCCTCGTCCATCGCGTCGTTGATCCGGTCGACCTGACGTGGGTCCCGGCCGAGGAGGTGGGGTGCGATCTCCGTGATCCCGGCGCGGGTGCCGAGAGCATGGGAGGCGATGTAGGTGGAGCCGAACGGTGTGCTCTCGCCCCAACCCTGGTGGCCGTCATCGGTGGTGATGCGGACGATGGAGGCGTCGAACGAGGTGTACGAACGGTCGCCCGAGAGCAGGTAGACACCGCCCGAGTACGGCAAGTCCACCTGGAAGAGTTCGATCTGCGCGATCTTCACCTGTTCTCCTTCGTTCATCTGTTCTCGTGTGTTCCGGGCCGAGGTTCCACCGGGCCACTGATGTTCATATTCTGAACACTGTGATTGAAATTGTGACATGGCCCTCAGTGGCGGTCAATACGGCACGGCGCCACACCTCGCCGTCGCAGTTCCGCCCACCCCCGATTCGATCTGCGCACGGAATACCTTGCTGAACAACACCGCGTCACATCATCTGCACCGAGAAACTCTTGCCCGACCGGCGACCCCGAAACGCTTGACAGGGTGTGACCCAGGACGCAATACTTACACCAGTTTGAACATAACGTTCATAAATTGAACGTATGGAGTTCAGTACCCGACACCGGCACCCGCGCCGCGACCCGAAGAGGAGCCACCATGCTTACCTCCACCATCGACCAGGCCCACTACCGCACCGTCATGGGACACCTGCCCACCGGCGTCGTCGCCCTCTCCGGCATCACCCCCGACACCGACCACCCCTGCGGCCTCGTCGTCGGCACCTTCCAATCACTGTCCCTCGACCCACCCCTGGTCAGCTTCAGCGTCGCCCACACCTCCACCAGCTGGCCCAAGGTCCGCGCCGCCGGACAACTCTGCGCCAGCATCCTCGCCGCCGGCCAGGAACCGATCTGCCGCGCCCTCTCCAGCAAACAACCCGACAAATTCGCCGACATCGACTGGACCCCCTCCCAGACCGGATCACCCCGCATCACCGGAGCCCACGCCTACATCGACTGCGAAATCACCCACGAACTCGACGGCGGCGACCACACCATCGTCATCGCCCGCGTCCTGCACATGGACACCGGACACGGCGAACCCCTCGTCTTCCACCAAGGCCGACTCGGCGGAATCCGGCAACTCACCGCCGCCTGACCCACCACTGGAACCGAAAGCATCGGGGGCGCAATGAACGAGCCGAGGACGGCCACAGTGATCGCAGTGAATCCCGGCGAGCCGGCGGAGATTGCCAACAAGTCGGTGACCAAGGCTGTCCGTCTTCTGCGCGAGCTTGCATCCCGGCCAAAGACCGGCGCGACGGTGAGCACCCTCGCCAAAGCCGTCGGGATCTCCCGCCCCACCGCATTTCGTCTGCTCCACAGCCTCGAGCGGACCGGCCTGGTGGATCGCATCGACAACAACTACATCCTCGGCTCGGAAATGTCCCGACTCGGCCGGCACGCCGACCCCTATGCCGGTCTGGCAGCCCGCGCTCGGCCGTTGCTGCAGGAGCTGGCCGACACGTTCGACGAAACGGTGACCTTGTCGGTGCCGAATGCAAAGGACGAGCTCGACCTCATCGCCGAGGCCGCCGGCTCACACGTCGTGGGCACGACATCCCGGATGTCCCCGCACATGATCGGCAAGCAGTATCCCCTCCACGCCAGCTCCAGCGGCAAGGTCCTCCTGGCCGAGTGGCCGATCAAGAAGGTCCTCGGCCGCCTGCCCGAAAAACTCGAGGCATACACCGCGCAGACAATCACCGACCGCGCGGCCCTGCTGGCCGAACTCGATCGCATCCGCGACAACGGCTTCGCTCTCATCGACAACGAGCTCGAGGAAGAGTTGATCTCCCTCTCTCGTCCCGTCAGGGATTCGTCCGGGAACCTGGTGGCGATCGTGTCCCTCAACGGTCCCCGGTACCGGTTCGGCCCCGACCGCATTCCCGAAGGCCTGCAACAGATGCAGCGGCTCGTCGAGCGCCTCGCCGATGCGCTCTGGCGGGATTCGGAATAGATCCGCACGGAACGGGAGCGTAGCGCGCCCGGGGCAGCCGGGTCTATCCGCCGACCACCGACTTCGGCCGGTGGGCCCCCAATACTGCGTCCGTGTCGGCGCCGAGTACCGGCGGCGCGGACGTCAGGTGCGGGCGTTCGCCCGCGAAGCTGACCGGGAACGCGATCTGCCGGAGGCTGCCGATCGTCGGGTGGTCGACCGTGCCGATCATGCCGAGGGCCGCGGTGTGCGGGTCGGCGTAGATCTCGTCGAGGTGCCGGATCGGTGACACGGGAACGGCATGCGCGGTGAGTGTGTCGCACCAGTGCTCGACGGTGCCCGACGCGAACGCCGTCGACAGTTCCCGCTCGAGATCGCCGCGATTCGCGACGCGGTCCCGGTTACGCGCGAATCGCGGATCGACCGTGAGGTCGTCCCTCGCGATCGCCGAGCACAGGCTCGCCCATTGCGTGTCGTTGCCGACGGCGACGACGAAGTATCCGTCGCTCGCGGGGAACGCCTGGTAGGGAGCGAGATTCGGATGACCGGAGCCCAGCGCGCCGGGACGCTCCCCGGTCGCGAAATAGTTCGTCGCCCAGTTCACGTGCAGCGCGAGCTGGCATTCGAACAGCGACGTCGTCACGTACTGCCCGCGGCCGGTCCGCGACCGCTCGACGAGGGCGGCGAGCACGCCGATCAAACCGAACAGCGCCGCCCCCAGATCGCCCATCGCGAATCCGGCCTTCATCGGCGCCCCGCCCGGCTCACCGGTCAGCGACATGAGGCCGCCGGCGGCCTGCGCGATCATGTCGTAGCCGGGTTCGTCCCGCAACGGACCGTCCTCCCCGAACGCGGAGATGTGCAGTACGACCAGGTGCGGGTACCGCTCGGACAGCGTCCGGTAGTCGAAGATCCGCTGCAGTCCGCTGCCGGGTTTGAAGTTCTCGACGACGACGTCGGTCTCCTCGAGGATGCGGTGGATGAGGTCCTGTCCCTCTTCGGATTTGAGGTCGACGGTCACCGATTTCTTGCCCCTGTTGATCGCGAGGTAGTACGTGGCGTCGACGCCGACGAACGGTGGCCCCCACGACCGTGTCGGGTCGCCGCCCTCGGGGTGCTCGACCTTGGTGACGTCGGCGCCGAGGTCCGCGAGCGACATGGTGGCGTACGGTCCGGCGAGGATCTTGGAGAGGTCCAGCACCCGCACCCCCGCGAGGGGTGTCGGTCCGTTGTGGGTGGTGTTCACAGGAGAACTCCTGTCGCAGAGTCGGTTCGGGGTGCAGCGGCGTGCGCGACGTCCTCGGCGACGGCGGTGCCGTCGACGACGGCCGCGAGGTGGCGGAGGGCGGCCTCGGAAACGTCTCCGGACTCGCCGGCGAGATAGGCGTTCGCGACGAGCAGCGACCGGTAGCCGCTGCCCGTGCCGACCGCGAAATCGGCGAGGTCGAACAGCAGGGTGGCCATCGCCGCACGGGCCAGCGCGTTCGCGTAGCGTGCGCAACCGGCCTGCGCGGTGTCCTCGTCCCCGGCGACCAGCAGATCGCCCTCCGCGACGAGGTCGTCCCACCGCCGGCGGAGAATCTCGGCGCCGGGACCGCAGTCCGGTCCGAGTCCGTCGAGGATGCCCCGCATCGTGTCCGCCAGCTGACGATGCGCAGCGAACTTGCGCATGCACCGCAACACGTCCAGGGCGATGACGTTGCTCGACCCCTCCCAGATCGACCCCAGGTGGGCGTCGCGGACCAGGCGGGCGTGTGCCCATTCCTCGATGTAGCCGTTGCCGCCGCGGATCTCCATGGCCTCGCCGGTGACCACGCGCGCCCGTTTGCAGATGTAGTGCTTGGCGAGCGGGGTGAGCACCCGGATCAGGGCCCGCGCGGAGTCGTCGCCGGCGTCGGCCGACTGCAGGCACTGGGCGCTGTACGCCACCAGCGCGAGCGCCGCCTCGGCGTCGAGCGCGAGGGGTAGCAGGGTGGCGCGCATCAGCGGCTGGTCGAACAGGGTCTTGCCGAACACGACCCGCTCCCGGGTGTGGTCGACGGCGTCGCGTACGGCCCGCCGCATCAGGGCACTCGACCGCATCGCGTTCGACAGCCGCGACGTATTCACCATCTCGGCCATCTGCCGGAAGCCGCGGTCGAGTTCACCCACCTGGAGGGCGTACGCACCGGTCAGCGACACCTCACCGCTGGGCATCGAGCGGGTACCGAGCTTGTCCTTCAGCCGGTCGATCGTGTAGCTGTTGCGCTCGCCGTTCGCGAGAACCTTGGGGACCATGAACATTCCGACGCCGCGGGTCGATTCGGCGTCGCCCCCGGGGAAGCGGGCGAGCGTGACGATGACGTCGGCGTCGGGATTCGACGCGAACCACTTCTTCCCGGTCAGCCGCCACGCGTCGCCGTCGCGTTCCGCCCGGGTCTCGGTGCGGGCGATATCCGTGCCTGCCTGCGGTTCGGTCATGAACATCGCGCCGGTCATCGAACCCTCGGGATCCGTCGACGTCAGCGCGTCGATCCACGGCCCGAACACGTCCGGCTCACCGAACATGCGCAGCGTGCGGGCGGCGGCGTCCGTCATCGACACGGGGCACGCCAGCCCGAACTCGGCCTGCACGAAGACGTACGACGCGAGGTATTTCACCAGGTGCGGCGGGACCGCGTCCCAGCCGTGCAGGCCGCCGCGGTGCGACAGTGCGGACAGTCCGTATTCGCTGTAGGCGGCGCGGCACAACTCCTGGTACGCCGGGTGGTACGAGATCCGGTCGATGCGTTCGCCGTCCCGGTCGAACTGCTGCAGCACCGGCGGATTCTTGTCGGCGGTGGCGGCGAGGGCGTCGAGCCGGTTGTCGGCGTCGGCGCCCAGACGGTCGAGCAGGGCGTTCAGCTTGCCGCGGTCCGACGGCGCGGTCCACCGGTCGACGACGATGCGCAGGGCGGGGTCGGTGTGTGCGAAATTCATGAGTGGGCAGCATCTTTCCGGGTCGAGGTGTGGGCGGGA
The DNA here is from genome assembly GCF_042673295.1 of Rhodococcus sp. NPDC057014. Lineage (NCBI taxonomy): Bacteria > Bacillati > Actinomycetota > Actinomycetes > Mycobacteriales > Nocardiaceae > Rhodococcus > Rhodococcus sp. NPDC057014. Next base: position 6,896 of record NZ_JBHUSF010000267.1, on the reverse strand, counting down.
AGGGGCTCTGTGTCCGGGCTCCGCCGGGCTTCGCCTCTGCGGAGCAGCAGCGTCATGCAGGCGAGCGACAGCACGACGTAGCCGAGTCCGAGGGCAACCACCGGCCAGATCGAGTCGGTACGGGTGAGCAGGAACTGGCAGAGCATCGGGGCGGTTCCGGCGAAGATCGCCGTGGACAACTGATACGACAACGAGATTCCGGTGTACCGGACGTTGGTCGGGAAGACCTGGGCGAGGATGCCGGCGAGCGCGGCGTAGTACATCGCGTGCGGGGCCGTGGCCAGCACCATGCCGAGCATCGCGAGTGGCACCGACCCGGTCTGAACGAGCAGGAACATCAGGGGCAGCAGGATCAGTTCGGGCAGCAGCATCCAGCGCACCGCCCGCGACGGATCGATCTTCGTGGCCAGCACGGCGCCGAACGGCTGCACGAGCACCTGCGCGACGAGCGCGATCGTGATCACGAGGAGGAAGTCGCCGCGGTCGAATCCGAGGTCGGCGGTGGCCCACGCGAGTGCGAATGTCGTCTTGACGTAGGTGATGGCGACACCCGCGACCACCGCGCCGACGCCGAGGACGAGTTCGACGGGGTGCGAGCGCAGAACCTCGACGAGCGGCATCCGGGTGCGTTCCTGCGCGACGACGGCCTTCTTCATCTCCGGGGTCTCCGAGATGCGCAACCGGATGTACAACGCGACGACGATGAGGGCGGCGGACGCGAGGAACGGCAGCCGCCAGCCCCACGATTCGAACACGCTGTCCGACAACAAGGTCAGCGCGAGAAAGGCCAGGGTGGCGAGCAGGTTGCCGACGGGTGATCCCTGCTGCGCAAACGCGCCGTAGAGCACCTTCTTGTTCGGCGGCGCGAATTCGGTGGCGATGAGGACCGCGCCACCCCACTCACCGCCCATGGCGATGCCCTGGACCACCCGGAGCGCGACGAGCAGGATCGGCGCCCAGATCCCGATCTGCGAGTAGGTGGGGAGGCAGCCGACGCCGACCGTTCCGATCCCCATCAGGATCAGCGTGATGATGACGGCGTTCTTGCGTCCGAACTTGTCGCCGAAGTGACCGAACACGATCCCGCCGAGCGGGCGGGCCACGAAACCGATCGCGAACGTCGCGAACGCGGCGAGGGTACCCACCGCGGGCGAGGCGTCGGGGAAGAACAACCGGCCCAGCACCAGCGCGGAGGCGGTGCCGTAGATGTAGAAGTCGAACCACTCGATGGTGGTGCCGACGAAAGCGGTGACACCTGCTTTGCGGGCCTGCCGGGTGCTGTATTCGGGTGGTGCCGCGTCGCGGCCGGGATTCGGATTCACGGTTCTCCCTGACTGTGGTACTCGGGCGTCACACCGAGGTAGAGGTGGTGTGCATCACTATGGTCGGGATTCCGTGTACAGTCCAAGACTTAATTCAGCTTATTTAGGTGATCCAGACACATAGTCCCGAGGAGCGTCATGGAACTCCGTCACCTGCACGCCTTTCTCGCGGTCGCGGAGGAACTGCACTTCGGGAGGGCCGCCGAGCGTCTCCATGTCGCGCAGTCGCCGCTCAGCCAGACCGTGCGGGCCCTCGAACGGGAACTGGGCACCGACCTGTTCGTCCGCACAACCCGCTCCGTGCGCCTCACGGCCGCGGGCGAGGCGCTGGTGGGTCCGGCCCGGGCAATCGAGGCGCAGATCGGGATCGTCCGCGGCATCGCGCAGGCGGCAGCGGCCGGCGAGACGGGCCGCGTGACCGTCGGGTTCGGTGGCGCTGGCGGCTACACGGTGCTGTCGGTCCTCGCCCGCTCCCTCGCCGACGCCTACCCCGGCATCGAACTGGACCTGCGCCCGCAGATGTACTCCGGCGAGGTGCTGGACGCTCTCGGGCGCGGCACCCTGGACATGGGCATCGTCGGACTGCCGGTCCCGCGGGGTTTCGCGACGCACACGGTGCTCGAGGAGGCGCTGATGGTCGCGGTCCCTGCCGGGCACCGCCTCGTCGACGCGGGCGCGGTCGCTCCCCGGGAACTGGCGGGCGAGCGGTTCGTGATCTATCCCGCCGAACACGGCTCCGTGGTCCGCGACGCCACGATCGCGCTGTGCGCGGCAGCAGGATTCGCCCCCGTCGTCGCGCACGAGGCACCCGACCCGTACAGCCTGCTCGCAATGGTCGGCGCCGGAGTCGGAGTTGCCGTGGTGGTGGATTCGACGGCGCACCTCACGATGGACGGCGTCGAATACCTGCCCCTCGCCGGCGACGCCCCCACCCTCCCGATCGCCATGGCCTGGCAGGACTCGAATCCCTCACCTGCGATGCAGACCGTGATCCGCGTACTACGCGATGTGATCGGCAATATCCGTTCCGTGGGGGCTTGACCGAATTTACTAACGTCTATAGTTTATTCGCAGTGAGACAAGTCACGCTGGATGTAGCATCGTCTCACACTCGAATATGCGATTCACCAGCCCGAGGAGGTCGGAGATGTCTTCACCGCCTATCGCCTGCCCATCGACCGGCCCGTACCGGAGTCGGTCGCCGGTCAGCTCCCACCGTCGACGTCGACGCCGACCAGGAACGCTCTGAGCATTTCGACGAACAGCGCCTCGTCCGCATCGGTCGCTGCCGCGGAGCGTTCCACCGCGGCGTTCGGCGGCAACTCGACGAGGGCGGGCCTGCCCGTCGCAGTGCACATCGCAGATCCCACCGTCATCCGGTGCGTGGCTTCGAGCAGAAACAGATGGCGTGACAGCGGAACTCCCTGCTCGCCCAGCAGCGTCGAATACTGCGCGTAGAGCGTGTGCAGCAGCTTCTCCGGAAACCAGGTGAACACCACCGGAACGACGTTCGGATGGCGGAGCAACGAGTTCCGGAACTCGAGAGACTCCGCGATCAGCCATTCCCGCCACTGTCCCGGTGCGGGATCGGGAATCCGAGGAGTCTCCAGAACCACGGCCCGCGCCACCTCGGACAGGATCTCGGTCTTGTCCGCGAAATGGTTGTACAGAGAGGGCGCCCGAACATTGAGCGCCGTGGCGATTCTTTCCAGACTGAAGCCTTCCATACCGTCGCGATCGATGATCTCGATCGCGGCAGACACCACGGCGCTCCGCGTGATCGCCGGCTTGCGTCCCACTGATCCTCCTCCGGTCCGCGCGAATCGTACCCCCGACGGCCGTCCACTCGCGGTGCCGAGACCCCACACCCATGACAAGGAGCACGTCGATGCGTGACACCACCATCCTGCGCGCCGTCCAGGCCTGGACCGTTCGCCAACCCGACGCCCCCGCCCTGCGCTGTCACGACCTCTCGTTGACGTGGCGCGAGCTGACCGCCGCGATGGATCAGGCTGCTGCACAACTGGTGTCGTCGGGCGTGCGCCCCGGCGACCGTGTCGGCGTCCTCGGCGGCCTTTCGGTGGAGTGGGCGATCGCCGCGCTGGGTGCGATCCGCGCCGGCGCCATCCTGTGCCCGCTGAACGAACGGCACAAGACCACCGAACTCAACGAGGTCTACCGGAAACTGACGCCGAGAGTCGTCGTCGCCGCGGCGCTCAACCGGGAGTTCGCCGAAGCGGCCTGCGCGGGCATCGACGAACCGCCGCAGATCGTGGACTCCCGGATGCTGTGCACCACCGATCCGGGCGTGCCCCTTCCCGATCCCGGGAGCGATCCCGCTGACCCCGTCTGCATCATTCCCACGTCCGGTTCGACCGGCCTGCCGAAGGGAGTCGTCTACACCCACGAGTCGTTGCTCGGCGCGTTCTTCGAGTGGTCGCTGCAGGCGCCGGAACTCATGGGCGCACGCACCCTGAACGTGAGCTCGATGTCGTTCGCCGCGGGCCTGCTCAACGGATTCCTCGCGCCCCTCGTCCTCGGCGGCAGCGTCGTCATGTTGCCCAAATGGGATCCGCACGTCGCGATGTCCCTCATCGCCTCCGAGCGCGTGGCGACGATGGCGGGCACCACCATCTTCTTCGAGCAGATGGCCGCGCTCCCGTCGTTCGAGTCCACCGAACTCTCGTCGTTGAAGGTGGTCTTCATCGGCGGAAACCCGGTGACTCTGGGCCTCATCGAGGCCTGGTCGGCGAAGGGAGTCGGTCTGCGCCAGGCTTACGGCCTCACCGAGTCGCTGTCGATGGTCACGTTCCCCAGCGTCGAACTGTCCATTCGCACACCCGAATCGGTCGGCTTCGGAGGCATCCTCACGAGGGTCGACATCATGGATCCGGATGGCACACCCTGCCCTGCGGGCACATCGGGTGAGATCTGGATATCCGGTCCGGGCATCGCCCGAGGCTACTGGCAGGACGACGCACTCACCGAGCAGACGTTCTCGGGAGGATGGCTGCGCACGGGCGATGTCGGCGTGAAGGACGACGAGGGCGCGATCCGTGTCGTGGGCCGCACCAAGGATGTGATCATCTCGGGCGGGATGAACATCTACGCAGCAGAACTCGAGCGCGCCGTCCTCGAACTCCCGGCTGTCCTCGAGGCCGCGGTCATCGGCGTCGTCGACGACGAATTCGGTGAAACACCGGCCGTTCTGCTCCGCACCTCCGGCGCCGTTCCCGCACACGAGATCGTCGATCACTGCCGCACTCGACTCTCGAACTACAAGGTGCCCCGGTATGTCGTGTTCCGCGACGACCCGTTGCCGCGAACCTCCAGCATGAAGATCGACAAACGGATTCTGCGAGCCGAATACGCAGACCTTGCAGAACATCACGATCGCATCGGCCGAACCGCATCCTAGACACACCGCGCTCCCGCATGCGACACCTCGACCACATCGGAGTCCCTTCACCATGAGCATCGATCACGACATGCAGCACGACATGCAGACAGTGCGAGACCGCGCACTGCGCAAACTACTCACCCACCTCAGCGATTCCGTCACCGACCAATGGGACGAGATCGCACCGTTCCAGTCGACCGACTACCACGATCCTGCGGTGGCCGAACTCGAACGGGACCGCATCTTCGGTGAGGTGCCGTTCATCGTCGCCCACAGCACCGAACTCGCCGGCAAGAACGATTTCATCTCCGTCGAACTTCCCAGGAACAAGGCCATCGTCATCCGGCAGAAGGACGGCAGCGTCAAGGCGTTCGTCAACGCGTGCCGGCACCGCGGAGCCGAACTGGTGACCGAGGAGTCCGGCAAGTGCCGAATCTTCTCGTGCCCGTACCACCGGTGGTCGTACGATCCCGACGGCCGGCTGCGCAACGTGACCCTCGACAACACGTTCGGCGAATTCGACCGGTCCCGATTCGGTCTCGTCGAGCTTCCCGTCGAGGAGCGTCACGGCTTCGTCTGGATCATCGACAACGCCCGACGAGAAATCGACGTCGCGGCCTGGCTCGGTCCCGAGATGGACGAGATCCTCGCCGGATTCGGCATCGACCGCCTCGTGAGCATCGATCCGCACACCTATCGTCGCCCCACCAACTGGAAGATCATGCAGGACGGGTTCCTCGACAACTACCACGTGAAGTATGCGCATCCCAACACGGCAGGGAAGATGCTGCACACCAACGCCGTTGCCATGGAGGACTACGGTCGGCACTTCTGGTTCCTGACCAGCCGCAAGAGCATCGACCAGTTCATCGGCCAGGACGTGACGTGGGATCCGTCGATGGTGAACCACACCATCGAGAGTTGCTTCCTCGCACCGAACACCATGCTGCTCAAACACGCGACCCACATCGAGCTGCTCACGTTCCGTCCGGTGGGGGCGGATCCGAACGAGTCCATCATGCAGATGCGGGTGATGGCCCCGACGGTCGAGGACAGCGGGCTGGCCGAGGAACACTGGGAGAAACGGTGGAAGAAAAACTGGGACATCCTCATCTCGATCCTCCACGACGAGGACTTCCCGATCCTCGACGGTTCGCAGCGAGTGTTGTCGAGCATGGACGCAGGCACGATGCTGCTCGGCCGGAACGAGTTGGCCAGCCATCTGTTCCGGCGGGAAGTGCGGCGTCTGGTCGAGACGGCACCGGAGGCGTGAGCGTGCCCACCACCGCCGAGGCCGAGCTGATCTCGCTCCGATGCTACGACGGCCCCCCGGCCCGCGACACCACGCACCTGTTCGAGGCGGCGCGTGACGCCGACGCGGAGATGGGTTTCTCCGCACCGGAACAGTCCTTTTCGCGCTCCTCGGCTCACTACCTCACCGCCGAGGTCCGCACCCTGCTGCACCGGTGGACCGCCGCGGCGCCGAGCGAGCCCGTGCTCGCCGCGGTGATCACCGCGCGGGAACTGGGATCGTCGCTGTGGGCCGTCGACATCGTCGTCGATCCGCGGTACCGGTCGATGGGAGTCGCCACCGTCGTGTTCGAGACGCTCGGTGCCGACCTGTCGGGTCTGCCGGCACCGTTCGTCGCCGTGGACGGCGCGACGTTCGTGGGATGCTCCTACGGCTCACATCCGGCGTCCGGACGGCTGGCACGGCGATTCGGCGCACAATTCGGGGGCAGACGCGACCGACTCCTCCTGCCGTCCCGCGCCGACTATGCCGCGTCTCGCATGGCGCGACTCCCGCGGCCGCCTTTCGTGGCGACGGCGGACGCCGGCCCCGACGCCGGTGCGCCGTCCGTGTGGCAGCACTTCGAGGAGGCCGACGCCACCGACACGAGGCGGTTGTGCGTCACCGACGCCGACGGAGCCGTCGCAGGCCACGTCCGACTCGGCCTGACCGATGAACCGCACCGTACCGGCCTACTCCGCCTCGACGCGGCCGCCGACACCCGGGACCGGTCGGTGGGCGTCGTCCGGACCGCGATCGAGCACCTCTGGGCATGCGGCGCCCTCTCCATCGAAACCAGCGTCGACGCAACCGATGCCACCACACTCGACGTCCTCAGGTCCGCCGCATTCCAGCACGACCGGAGCGACGCCCTGTTCACGTG